>DATGGW010000520.1:0-15583 GCA_035308345.1 Ktedonobacteraceae bacterium
CCCCGGTGCGCTCGCTGGCCGCTTTCGAACAGAGCGAATACGCCGATGACTGGCGCGATTTGATGCGCCTCTTCCTGGTGCGGCGCACACGCAGCTTCATCCAGGAGAACTACGCGCAGACCGACCCGGCGACGAAGCGCAAATTCCTGGTCTTCAACGACGGGCGGCGTTCGTACTTTCCCGCCCGCCTGCCGCGCACCGTCAAGTTTCTCATCGACGACGAACGAACAGGCGACCCCTACGCGCTGCTCTATGCTGACGACGTGGTGGAGACCATCAACAGCCTGAATCTACCGCGTTACGGGCTGGGAAACTACATCGCGAAGACCCTCAGAGAGCGGCCCACCCCGGCGGAGGCAAAGCAACTGGATAACCTTTCACACGCCGGGAAACGCCTGATGGGCTTCTGCCGCACCAACCTTTTCAAACGCCTGGAGAGTGGCGGCCCGGCTTTCATCCAATCCATCGAACGGCACATCCTGCGCAACTATGTTTTTCTGCACGCTATCGAGGAAGGGCTTGACCTGCCGCTGGGCACGCAGGACGCTGATCTCCTCGACGCGCGCACCAACGACGAGGATGAAGACGCGCTCTTGCCTGAGACGGCGGAAGAGAACGAGGGCGCGACGCCCATGCTCGATGAAATCAGGGTTGCGCTGCGCAGCGAGGATGAATTTCGCAAGCGCGCCTCCCAGGTTTACGGGCAGTATGCCGGGCCAATGCGCCGCCGCTTCAAATGGCTGCGCCCCACGCTGTTCAATGCCAACTTGAAGCGCGACCTACTTGCAGACGCGCGCGGCCTGAGTACTGTGCTTGTGAAGTGCGGGACCTGGGATGCCGGTAAAGATGCAAAGCTGGCGGCGCTGCTCGACCTGCTGACCCGGCAACATGGGGGCGAAAAAGTGCTGGTCTTTACCCAGTTCGCCGATACGGTGCGCTACCTGAGCGAGCAATTGCAAGCGCGCGGCGTCCAGGCTATGCAGGGAGTGACGGGCGATTCTGCCGATCCAACCGAACTGGCGTGGCGTTTCAGTCCTGTCAGCAACAACAAACGCGAGCGCATCAGACCGGACGACGAACTGCGCGTGCTGGTGGCAACCGATGTATTGAGCGAAGGTCAAAACCTGCAAGATGCCGCCATCGTGGTAAATTACGATTTGCCCTGGGCCATCATTCGCCTGATCCAGCGCGCGGGCCGCGTTGATCGCATCGGGCAGCAGGCCGATACCATCTATTGCTACTCGTTCCTGCCAGCCGAAGGCGTGGAACGCCTGATTCGCCTGCGCGAGCGCGTGCGACAGCGCCTGCAACAGAACGCCGAGGTAGTAGGCACCGATGAAGCATTCTTCGAGGATGAGTTGACCGAGACCGCAAAGATCGCCTTTGAAGACCTGTACAATGAAAAAGCAGGTGTGCTGGATGGCGAGGCTGACAGCGAGGTTGATCTGGCATCCCAAGCCTACCAGATCTGGAAGAACGCCATCGATGCTAACCCCAGGCTGCGCGGCATCATCGAAAAATTGCCCGACGTGATCTTTTCGACGCGCGCCCATCGAGGCAGCGTTGCCGCACCGGAAGGGGTGCTGCTCTACATGCGCACTTCTGAGGGCAACGACGCGCTGGCCTGGGTCAACCGCAGAGGGGAAAACGTGACACAGTCGCAACTGGCAATCTTGCGCGCCGCCGCCTGTTCATCAGATACAGCGGCAATCGCGCGCCCACCCGAACAGCATGATCTGGTAAAAAAAGGCGTCGAGCATATCATCGAGGAAGAGACGCGCAACACCGGCGGGCAACTTGGCGCGCCCTCCGGCGCGCGCCGCCGCACCTACGAACGTCTCAAGCAGTTCGTCGACAAGACAAAAGACACGCTCCTGCCGCCGTCCCCGGAATTGTACAACGCGCTCGAAGAAATCTATAAATACCCGCTGCAGGAAACGGCAAAGGACACGTTGAATCGCCAGTTGCGTAGCGGCATCACCGACGATCAACTGGCGGAACTGGTCATCAACTTACGCGCCGATAACCGCCTCTGCCAGGTGCAGGAACTGGCCGAGCCGCAGGAGCCGCAGATCATCTGCTCGCTGGGTTTGTTCGATGATGGAACGTAGAATGTAGGAGGCACCCATGAAACTGACTCCCAAAGAACAGGACCGCCTCACCATTTTCACGCTGGCTGAGCTCGCGCGCAAAAGGCGAGCAAGAGGCATCAAGCTCAATTATCCTGAAGCGGTGGCGCTTATCAGCGATGAAGTGATGGAGGAGGCGCGCGCCGGGCGCACTTTCGACGAAGTGGTCGCGCACGGTATGCAATTATTGAGCGAGAACGATGTGATGAAAGGCGTTGCAGAGTTGGCCGGCACACTTTATATCGAGCCTCTTTTCGATGATGGCACTAAACTGGTGGTACTGCGCAATCCCATACGCCGCGAAGTCGCATCAACGCAAGAGATGGAGCGTGTAATCCCTGCCACTTCACATGAAACCATCACCATCAACACGGGCAAGCCCACTATAACGTTAACCGTCACCAACACGTCCGATCACCCGGTGCAGATCACCTCGCACATGCCGTTCTGGGAGATCAACTCGCGCATGCAGTTTGACCGCGAGCAGGCCGGCGGCTATCATCTCGATATCCCGGCAGGCGGCGCTGTACGCTGGGAGCCAGGAGAGACGAAAGAGGTTCAACTATGCCGTTTCAAATGAGCCGGGAAGATTATCATGCGCGCTATGGGCTAACGGCGGGTGACATGCTGCGCCTGGGCGATACCAGCCTGTACATCCGTATCGAGCGCGACTATTCTTCGTATGGCGATGAGGTGCTGGTCGGCTTCGGCAAGACGGTGCGTGACGGCTTGATGGCTAATTCGCGCCTGGGACGTGAGAGCGAACTTGATCTCGTGCTGACCAATGCTATCATCGTCGATCCCGTGCTAGGAGTTATCAAGGGTAATATCGGCGTCAAAGAGGGGCGCATCGCAGGCATTGGGCGCGCCGGCAATCCCGATATCAGCGAGAACATTGATCTGCTCATCGGCACAAGCACGGCTGTGCTGCCCTGCGATGGGCTGATTGCCACGCCTGGTGGCATCGATAGCCACGTCCACCTGCTCAGTCCACGCCTGTTCGCTGCCGCGCTTTCGTCGGGCATCACCACTTTCGTGGCGATGGACGCCGGGCCTATGTGGAACGTGGGCGTCAATCCCGACTTCTTCATGCAGCGCATGTTCGAGACCTTCGAGGATGTGCCTATCAACGTGTGTTTCCTGGCGCGCGGGTGCAGCAGCCGCCGGCAGGGGTTGATACAGAGTATCGAGGCTGGCGCTGGTGGCTTGAAAATTCATGAAGACCTGGGGGCATTTCCCGCCGTGATCGACTGCTGCCTCTCGGTTGCTGAACAGATGGACGTGGCGGTCGCCATGCACACCGACGGGCTGAACGAATCTGCGGAGTTGAGCGATACTATCGCCGCTATCAACGGGCGCGCCGTGCATGCCTATCACGCCGAAGGCGCGGGCGGTGGGCCCTACGACCTGCTGGAAATCGTGGCGCAGCCAAACGTCATCCCATCTTCAACCAACCCAACAATTCCTTTTACACTGCATACACCAGGCGAGCACTTCGATATGGTTATGACCGTGCATGGCCTGAACCCGGCCTTTGCAGAAGATATACTGGCGGCGCGCCATCGCGTTCGTCCTGAGACAATGGCAGCCGAAACGCCCCTGCACGACCTGGGAGCGATCAGCATCACCGCCTCGGACTCGCTCGGCATGGGACGCATTGGTGAAACCATCGCGCGCACCTGGCAGATGGCGCACGCTATGCAAGAACAAACACGACCCTCATCAGCACCGGACGGTATAGATTCTAATGAGCGAGTCATGCGCTATCTCGCCAAGTACACCATCAATCCCGCCATCGCGCACGGACTGGCGCAACACGTCGGCACGCTTGAGCCGGGCAAGCTGGCGGATATCGTCCTGTGGCAACCCGATCTCTTCGGCGTCAAGCCCAACCTGATCATCAAGGGCGGCATGCCCGCCTGGGGCGCGCTCGGCGATGGCAACGCCGCGGTAGAGGCAGTAGAACCGCAGGTGTACGGCCCGCTCTTCGGTGGTAGAGGCCAGGCTGCGGGCGCGCTCTCCATCACTTTTGTCTCGCAGGCATCACTCGACGCTGGCCTGGCCAAACGTTTGCGGGGCAGGCGACAGCTACAACCCGTGCGGCAGACACGCACGGTCGGCAAGAAGGACATGCTCTTCAACAACGCGACACCGCCAGTGCATGTTCACCCGGTCACGCATGAAGTGACCATCAACGGCGAGAGGATTGGTATGGAGGCGCTGAATAGGGTGCCGTTGAGCAGGCTGTATATTGTTTCCTGACGAACTAGTATGGGACCGTCCGGAGCTGCATTTGCATCGTTCCACTAATACCACCACCGAACCACCCGAACAGCTTTTGCGCTCCATGCGCGGCAAGCGTCAATCCGGCAACCGGCCGGAGAATAAGTAAGCCTGTGCTTCCGACATTGACAACAAACCAATTTGTCTGGTACACTTCTCTTATAAATAAACCGGCGGTCGGTTTAATCAAAGAGAAGGAACTATGGCACGCATCGTCAAAGAAAAAGAATATGCAGTCAAACGCAACGAAATCCTCGATGTAGCTCAAAGGCTCATCTACACTAAAGGCTATGAGCAGATGACGATCCAGGACATGCTGGACGATCTCCAGATTTCCAAAGGGGCGTTCTATCACTACTTTGACTCGAAACAGGCATTGCTGGAAGCGCTGATCGAACGAATGGCGGAAGAGGCGGAACAGCTTCTCATCCCCATTGCGCATGATCCTCACCTGTCTGCCCTCGAAAAACTCCAACACTTCTATCCTACACTCGCGCGTTGGAAAACTGCGCGGAAGACTTTTTTTCTCGCGCTTTTGCGCGTCTTATACGCCGATGACAACGCCATCTTCCGCCAGAAAATGCGCGCAAGAGCGATCAAACAGGCAGCGCCTCTTCTGGCAGAAATCATTCATCAAGGCATCCATGAAGGCGTCTTAACAACAACCTACGCCAACCAGGCAGGCGAATTGGTCGTGTCCCTTGTCTTTGACCTGGGGGATACTATTGCCTGGTTGCTCCTCTCGTGTGAGCCAAATAATGACCTTCTGCGGCGCATGGAGGACACAACCGAAGCCTATACCGACGCGCTTGAGCGCATTCTGGGAGCGCCCACAGGTTCTGTGCCCATTGTTGACGCTGAAGGGCTAAAGGAATGGGTTGTCTCACCAGGCAACAACGCTGATACGAAATCATAATCCAATTTCACGCCAGTCAGGTCTGGCAAAAAGGAAAAGTGTATGGCTACCATCATTCAAACCAACCATCTCACTAAGAGCTACGGCAAGAGCCGGGGCATTATCGACGTGACCTTCGCTATCCAGGAGGGTGAAGTCTTTGGCTTTCTAGGTCCCAATGGCGCGGGCAAAACCACCACTATGCGCGTCCTGATGGGCCTGCTGCGCGCGAACAGCGGCAACGCCACGATAGGCGGCCTCGACTGCTGGCAAAACTCTACTGAAGTCAAGAAGCTGGTCGGCTACCTGCCCGGCGAGTTCACCTTCGATCCCGGCCTGCGCGGCGCGCAGATCATCGAATACCTGGGCCATCTACGCGGCGGCGTAGACCAGGCCTACGTTCGCGAACTGGTGGAGCGCCTGGGCTTCGATCCTGGCAAACGCTTTCGAGAGTACTCGCACGGCAACAAACAAAAATTGGGACTGGTGCAGGCATTTATGCATAAGCCGCGTCTCCTGATCCTAGACGAGCCGACCAGCGGTCTCGATCCACTCAATCAGCAGGAATTCTACAAAATGGTGGCCGAGGTTCACGCCGAGGGGCACACCGTCCTTCTCTCCTCGCACATCCTGCCCGAGGTAGAACAGACATGCGACCGCGTGGCGATTATCCGCGAAGGGCGACTCATCAAAACCGATCATGTCTCGGCCCTCAAAAACATCCGCCAGCATGAGGTGGAGATCGCTTTCGCCGGTCCCGCTTCTGTCGAGTGGTTCAAAAATGTTGCTGGCATAGTCAAAGTCGCTCCGGGCGCAGATGAGCGCACCCTGCAATTGAACGTACAGGGCGAACTGACCGAGACCATTCAAATCGCGAGCCAGCACGGCGCGACAAACATTGTTACGCACGAGCCTTCGCTGGAAGAGGTCTTCCTGCATTTCTACGAGCCGGAGCAGTCACCGGCCGCGCTCGCCGGAGAGAGGTAATACTATGTTTCGCAGCGTTTTGAGCAAATCGCTCAGAGATTTCCGGGTACCGATGCTGGGCTGGGGCTACGGAATGGCTTTGCTCATGGTCGCCGGATTCGCCACAGCTACACCGGCAGTTCTTGCGGGCTTTGTCAGCCTCGCGCCCCTGCTCGGCTTTCTCGGCCAGCCCTACGCGATGCAGACCCCCGAGGGATATATCACCTTTCGCTACCTGGAAACCGTCCTGCCGCTCCTGCTCAGCTTCTGGCCTATCCTGGCCGGTTCTCGCCTGGTGCGCGGGGAAGAGGAACGCGGCACGATGGATGTCCTGCTCGCCACGCCACAGCCACGCGCCCGCCTGCTGCTAGAGAAGATCAGCGCGCTCTGTATCGCGCTGATCGTGATCGCAGTGCTGTTCGCGCTGGGCGCCGTGGCAGGCGAAGCCCGTCTTGCTGGCGGTCATATCGACTTTGTGAGAGCGTTGTTGACAGGACTTAATCTAAGTCTACTGGCCTTCTTCTTTAGCATGGTGGCGCTGTTGCTCTCCCAATTGACCGCCAGTCGCAGCGCTGCTGCCGGATGGGCGAGTGGTGTACTGCTGCTGGCCGCGCTCCTGGATATCACCGGACGGGTGGCAAGTGGCAGCTGGGTGCAGTACCTTTCACCGTTCTATTATTACAATCTCAACCGGCCGCTCATTCCCGGTTTCCAGAACCAACCTCTGGCGGTACTGCCCCTCCTGGGCCTCTCCGCGCTCTGCGCAGCGCTCAGTTTCGTCCTCTTCGCCAGGCGCGATGTTGGCAGACCGGCGTTTGCATGGCGGGAGAGAGCAAAGGACACGCAACAGGCCACGCGCAGTCTGAGCCGGGCCGAACGCGCAGTCTCAACGCGCACCATCAGCTTGCATACTCTCTTCGCAGAGCGCTGGTCTTCCTTCTGGTGGCTGCTGGGCATCGTGGCCTTTTGTGCCTATATCCTGATCCTTACTCCCAAAGTCCAGGGGCCGTTCTACAAAATCGTGCAACAGACCCCCTGGCTGCAAAAACTCTTTTTCGATACCCCAACCAGCACCAACGCGGGTGTGCTGGGCACCATCCTTTTCTCGTTCATGCCAGCCCTGGTCGTGATCCTTGCGCTCACGCTGGCCTTGAAGTGGTCCGCGGACCTGGAAAATGGACGCCTGGAACTGATTTTCAGCACCCCTCAATCTCGGCTACGGGTCCAGCTAGAACGCCTGGGCGCAAATATTCTCCTGGCGCTGCTGGCTCCTGTCCTGACCTGGCTCGCTCTCATCAGCGGAGCGCAGCTAATTAATCTGAACATAGACCAGGGCAGAGTGCTGGCTGCCAGCTTCAGTATGTTCCCCCTGGCGCTGATTACCATAAGCGCGGTCTTCGCCCTGGCCGGACGCCTGCGTTACGGGGCCGTGTTGGGCATCCTGACCGCCTATCTCGCCCTGTCCTTCCTGGAGGAAACGCTCGAAGGGGCGATCCAGATGCCCTCGTGGCTCATGTCGCTCTCCATCTTCCACCTGTACGGCAACCCAATTTTCCAGGGCATGAACTGGGGCAACTTCCTGGGTATGGTCGGCGTGGCCATTGTCCTGTTGGTTATTGGCCTTGTCCAGTTCCGCTATGCCGATGTCGAGCTTGGATAAACATGCTTTTAAGGAGAAGCGCTGGGGACGGCAGCCGTGAAGATCTCCTGAGCGCCGGTGCGCGTATCATTCCAGAAAGGATGCGCGAAGCGGTTATCGGCGGCCAGCCCCTGGTAATCACCGATGAACTGCGAGCCGTACCCATCTACGGGAGCATCAACCGCCGGGTCCCAGCTTTGCGTCGTAACACGCATATTTTTGAGAAACGTCGCACCATGATCGATGGACTGCGCCAGGTAGACATCGATCAGCTTGTGTGATGGGTCAAGGCGCGTATCAAAGAAGGAGATGCTGATGACGCCATCGGGGGCGACGGCCATCTGCGGCTGGAACTGGTTTGCGCCGTTGCGCAGTGCATCGTCATTCACGCGTAGAGGCGCTGACCATGTTTGCCCGTGACCCCGCGACGTACTGAACAAGATGTCAGCATCGCCCGTTCCCTTATCCGACCATGTGATATACAACTGGCCCGTTTGCGGATCGCAGGCGAAGGCCGGCAGGGAAAGATTGCGGTAGCGTTCGGGCGGGAAATAGCCATAGATATCGTGAATGGTGGCGATTGACACCGGCTGAGTCCAGGTCGTTCCTCCGTCGGACGATGTCACTACAAGCAATCTGTCGGGAATCCCTTTCCCGGATGGTTCAATAGCTGAGTAAGAGTTTAAGTAAGCCACCGCCAGCATACCGCCGGGAGCAATTACGGGAGTAGCGCCTATAGCTCCATCGCACCTTGTCGAATGAGATGGGCGATCCGGCAGAGAATTTGCGCAGAACGGGGCGCTGCCCTCAATTAAACGCGGCGCTGAGAACGTATTCCCGCCGTCAGTTGAACGAGAAAAAGCTACCTCCTCAACACAGGGATTACCTGCTCCACAGTCATTGCCATAATCGTAAGACCAGGCGAGATAAATATACCCGTTGCGCGGCCCACCGGTCTGGTCAACGACCATCCAGGGTTTATCGTTAAAGACCTGGCTTTCATTGCTCTCAAACACGCTCACCGGATTCCCGAAAGTCTTACCGCCATCATGTGAGGTCGAGACCGCGATACCACTCATGCCGCCGTGCGTTTCATACAGCACTGCTGCATAGACATCGTTATGCGTGCCGAAAGCAAAGGTAATATCCGAGGTGTCAGTATATTCCTGCTGAAAACCTGGAAATACTCCTCCATCCGTCCAGGTGCAGCCACCATCAAACGAGTAGAAGTAGCCAATCTGGAATTGATAGCGCGCGGGATTGGTGAAGAATTTGGAGCCGCCGACGAGATCGAGCGGATTGTGTGGATTTTCAACCAGCATTGGTTCGCTGTGCGCCAGGTAACTGTCGTGGCTGACGCGCACATTGTCATACGGAGGCTGTGGATGTTGCCCCAACATGACACAACTCCCACCGCCGCGTAAGGTATCTGCTGGAGTTGGAGTCGCTGTGCGAGTCGCAGGGTTGTTGCCAGCCTGGCTGCACGCGGACAGCACGAACACAATTAAAGATATCATCAACAACCGGCGTTTGAGCAGACTCGATGCACATTTCACGTTTTGTGCTCCTTCATAAAGCATCCAGGCATGACGACCGCGAGGGTCGCCACTACTATACTACGGCCTGAAAAGCTGCTCCATTCGTGTATAGTAGTGGCGACCCTCGCGGTCGTCAAACTTCAATCGGCGCACTTTAGAGCCTCTCGGGGTCTTTAACTGTTCGTTCGTTGGTCACAGAGCCGGTATTGAGCGTCGTTTTGGGTTCCAGCAGCAGCACTTGGACCTCCTGTTCGGCGACCGGCAGGTGCTCAACGCCACGTGGGATGATCACAAATTCTCCCGCATCCAGGTGGATATCTCCCTCGTGCAGCTTAATGACCAGGTGCCCGCTTATGACAAGAAACATTTCGTCTTCGTTCTCGTGATGATGCCAGACAAATTCTCCCTGTAGTTTGACAAGCTTTACGTGGGAGTCATTCAACTCACCGACAATCTTCGGACTCCAGGTATCGTGAAACTGCGCGAACTTTTCGGCCAGGCGCACTTTTTCAATCATGAGACACTCTCCTTTTTTTCGTTTTTTCTAAGTGTACCATGTGGAGAGAGTTACATCCCGATCAGGTCCGCTTTCTGAATAACATTGCGCGCGCTTCTAATGACTGCGACATCAATCATCTTCCCCTCGTAGGCCACCGCGCCCAAACCTTGCGCCTGCGCATCTGTATAGAGCGCATCGAGTTTGCGCGCGCGCGCGACTTCTTCGGGTGTGGGTGAGAAGACCTGGTTGGCGATATCGATCTGACCGGGGTGAATGGCCCACTTGCCCACCATACCCGGCACTTTCGAGCGCACGCATTCTCTACGATAGCCACCGGCATTCTTGAAGTCGAGGTAGGGGCCATCTATGGCATCGATACCGGCGGCACGAGCGGCTATTGTTACTTTATTGCGGGCATAATGCCAGAGATCACCGGGATAGGTGTCGAGGTCGTTCCCGGCAAGAGTTGGGTCGATGCCCTGCGATGCGCTGTAGTCGATATGACCGAAGATGATCGCTTCTAAACGCGAACTTGAACGGGCTATCTCCTCTACATTAAGCATAGCCTCTACTTCTTCAATAAGGACTTCGAGACCAATGCGCCGCGTGCGTTTCAACCGCTTCTCAATTTGCGTGAGCAGCACATCAACCCACCATACATCTTTTGCGGTCTGCACTTTGGGGATGATGATGATATCAAGGTACTCGCCAGCCTCCTCAACGATGGAAATGATATCCTGGTAGGCGTATTCAGTTTCAAGGTCGTTAATACGCACCGCGCGGGTCTTCTTGCCCCAATCCAGGGTTTTGAGAGCATGTATGACCTTCGTCCTGGCTCCCACCTTCTCATTGGGAGAAACGGAGTCCTCCAGGTCAAGAAATACCAGGTCGGCATTGCTGGCAGCGGCTTTTTCTATCATGCGCTCGTTGCTGGCGGGCGTTGAGAGTTCTGATCGTCTGAGGCGCATCATGCCCTCTTTACCTCCTTATAATATTATTTGTCCTCGCCCTGGCCCTCGCGCAGCCTGGTCATCTTCTCGTCCCACTCACGCTGCCAGGCCTCGCCGGCTGCCCTGGTGGGAACCATTACCCGCCGTTTGAAGGAGAGGACGTTTTCTCCCCGCTGGTTATAGGCGATGGTTTCAACCGTCACAATGCCGCGATCGGGCTTGCTGCTCGATAGCCGCTTGTCCAGCACCTTCGTTTCGGCGTAAATGGTATCGCCGTGGAAGGTCGGGCCGAGATGCCGCACATTCTCAAATTCAAGATTGGCGATGGCTTTGCCACTCACATCTGGAACCGACATACCCAGGGCGATACTGAAAATAAGCGGGCCTACCACTAATCGCTGCTTGTGCTGCGTAGTCTCGCTATAGAAGGCATCGATGTGCAGTGGATTGTGGTTCATAGTGAGCATGCTGAAGAGCGTATCGTCGTATTCGGTGATGGTGCGTCCAGGCCAGTGTTTGTAGACCGAGCCGATCTCAAAGTCTTCAAAGCATCTGCCGAATTGCATGCGTTTCTCCTAATCTCTGCATAGGTCTACAGTTTATACCTTGTATTTCTCCAACAATTGGCGGGCGATCACCAGGCGCTGGATCTCGCTGGTGCCTTCGGCGACGAGCATAAAAGGGGCATCGCGGTAGTAGCGCTCCACGTTGAACTCTCTGGTGTAACCATATCCGCCGTAAATGCGCATGGCTTCGAGCGTGACTTCCTGGCACATCTCGGTAGCGAAGAGCTTCGCCATGCCTGCTTCCAGATCACAGCGTTCGCCGCGATCTTTTTTCTGCGCAGCCTGTTGCAGCAAAAGGCGCGCAGCCTCGATTCTGGTCGCCATGTCGGCCAGCTTGATCTGGATGGCCTGGTGCTGCGCGATGGGCTTGCCGAAGGTCTGGCGCTGCTGCGCGTAACGAATGGCGTCGTTGAAAGCAGCCTGCGCTACCCCGACGGCGCGCGCGGCCACGTTGATACGTCCAACTTCCAGGCCGCTCATAGCATGCTTGAAGCCCTCACCTTCGACGCCGCCCAGCAGATTCGCTGCTGGGACGCGCGCGTTGTCGAAGACCAGTTCAGCCGTCTCGACTCCCTTGTAGCCAAGCTTCTCGAAGGTGCGACCAGCGCTCATACCTGGTGTGCCTTTTTCGACGATAAAGACGCTCATGCCGCGAAAGGGTGGGTGCGCACCAGGATTCGTGCGCGCCAGCACCGCGAAAATACTGCCGCGCACTCCATTTGTTACCCACAGCTTGGAGCCATTGAGCAGGTAGTCACTGCCATCGCGGGCAGCTGTCATGGTGATGGCCTGCACATCGCTGCCTGCGTTGGCTTCCGAAAGACAGATGCCTCCGCGCTTCTCGCCTTCCGCCATGACAGGCAGAAAATAGCGGCGCTGCTCCCCGGTGCCAAAAGTGGCGATCATGTGTGCCACCAACACATGTGTATTGACGATGCCGGCCAGGCTCATCCAGCCGCGCGAAAGCTGCTCGATGATCTGCGAATAGGTCAAGAAGTCAAAACCGAGGCCGCCATAAGCTTCAGGGATGGTGGCACTGAAGATACCTAACGTTTTCAGTTTCTCGATCAGTTCTACAGGGTAGGTATCATGCTGCTCCAGTTCATGCGCTACAGGAATGACCTCGCGGTCTACAAAACGCCTGACCTCATCGACAACGGCCTGTTTATCAGCATCGAGCCGGCTATCCATATGCCTCTATTCTCCTTTATCCTGGCTGTTTCCTACGCAATCGTCGATCCGCGTTGAGCAGCATGAACGCTTTGAAGGCCTGCGCGGTGGGAGAGAGATACTTATCCTTCAAGTGAACCAGTCGCCACTGGCGCATGATAGGGAAACCCTCGACATCCAGGATCACCAGGCGGTTGGTTTCCAACTCCATGTCCAGCGCCACGCGCGATATAAGCGCAATGCCCAGGCCAGCCGCCACACCCTGCTTGATGGCGCTGTTATTTCCCACCTGCATGCTGATCTGTAAAGGAACACCCGCCTCTCTCAGCGTGGCTTCCAGGGAAGAGCGCGTGCCAGAACCCGGTTCGCGTAATAGAAAATGTTCGCGTCCCAGTTCCTTGACCGATACATCAATTTTTCCCGCCAGGCGATGCTTAGGCTCAGCAATTAAGACCAGTGGATTATACGCGAATGGCTCGATTTCGACAGGCGTGTCATCGGGAACCGCCCCCATCACCGCCATATCAACGCGATTGCTCAGCAGCGCATCAATCAGTGAGGCACGATTCAAGACTTCTAACTCGATCTCGACAGCGGGAAAACTCTGCCGGAACTTTCCCAGCAGAGCCGGAATTACATACGACCCGACCGTTGTATCAGCTCCGACGCTCAGACGGCCATAGTGGGGGCTGCGCAGCATCTCCATAATTCCCATGGTCTCATCGATAAGCGAGAATATTTTCTGGCTGTAAATGTAGAGTTCTTCCCCCGCCTGCGTAAGATGCGTCTTGCGGCCTATTTGCTCAAATAATCTGACGCCCATCGAATTTTCGAGATGACGAATTTGCGCCGACACGGCCGGCTGGCTAAAGTGCAGTTCCTCCGCCGCGCGCACATAACTACAATGTTTGGCAACGATCTGAAATGTGTTGAGCTGGTGTAGATTCAGCGTGTCCATAAGCCTGTATCCCCCTGGAACTATAAGCCGGATATTATATATAGTACCATAATTGGCTCTATTAGAGCTAATCGAGGCCTGGTATGCTATCTCTCATCACTTCTTCTTTTGTGAGCGACACTCAGTGCCATCGATGACTTTGTAGCGCATGCTTCTTGAATCTTTTCGATGAGCGTGTCTTGAACCCACAGGTGCATTTGAACGGGCGGATAATACGATATATCACCCACCACAATAGCAAGAGCGTGCATACCGTTGTGAAGACCAGGTAGGCGTTCATTGGCATTTTTCCCTTTACAATCGAATGGCATAACTTCAATATACAAGCTTCAATCTAATCTAAATAAATCGACGTATTTACTGCGGATACTTAAAAACTCTTCTACGGCGATTGAGTTATGGCGTGCTCAAAGAGAGAGTATATAGTACTAAATTAACTAATTCCCTTAACTTCTTTGCTATTTGCGCACGGTTTGATATAGTAAGGGACTGAGAACTACAGTACAGAAAGATTCAGCAGGATGGCGGAAAAGCAAATTCAACAGGAAGAACTTATACCAGAACCAACCCGCAGCAGGCGGCAAAACTCAGCTAACGGGAATGGGAATGGACATAAAAAGCGTTCCTCAACTCGCAAAACGACGCCCAAACTGGCCGAATCAAATGGTGCCAACGGGACGAATGGCTCATCGCCTAAAAAAACACGGCCCAGGAAACAGCAAAAGCCCGCGGATGCCACTGCTTCTACGCGGGTTGGATCTGTCTCGGGTACACCTTTGACCAGGCGGGCACCGTCTAAGAAATCCGCTCCACCAACAAGACGGCGCACGGCGAGGCCGGTCAAAAAACAAGCAGCGGCCCCGGAGACTCAGGAAATTGTGACGGATGCTGAAGCTGATTCGCCTGTTCTTTCCACCGATATATCCAAACATGCAGATACTATAGAAGTCGAAGCGGACGTAGAGGTTGAATCGGGTGTTGAAGTCGAAGCGGACGTTTTGCAGTTTGAGCCTGAACCTGACCCCACGCCGGTGAAACCAAAAGATACAAGCAGTCGCCCCCTGCTCTTGATTGATGCCGAACTGGACGCCTTATTGACTGAACTGGAGTCGGAAGCGGCGGCGTCTGAGTTAGAAGAGACCATGAAACGTCCCGCTATGCGTATGCCTGGCGAAGCCGAGACGGATAATCTGGTGGAGGAAGCAGCATCCAGCGAGGCTGATGCCACTCCCCCGGTTAAGGAAGCGCCTTTCGAAGACTATGATATGCCTGCTGTTGAGGGGGACTTCTTGGAAGGTGAATTTGTGGTTGAGGAAGAAGTTTACTATGCCCTGGTTGATACCCCGCTGCCTGAAACTGCTGAAAGTGAGCAAGAAGCTCCGGCCATACCAGATACTCCATTGCCACCTATCAGCGAGCAATTAGACATCCCGGACACACCCTTACCAGCCACTAGCAAGCAATTAGACATTCCAGACACGCCCTGGCCGTGGCCCGAGCTGAAGACACCACCTGCCATCAAAATTGAACTGCCGCGGCCTGAGCTTGTGCAGCTCCGAACACTTTTACGACGGCCTTTAATCAGGCACGCGGTCGCACTGTTCTCGCTTATCTTGTTGATTACCAGTTCGCTGCTGTTATGGCAAAATTTGAACGAAACGCATCTCTACCTGTATCACATCGATGCCACCAGTGGAAAGACGCTGGCGCAGCAAGACCTGGGAGTTTTCCAGGATATCAGCTCGCTGACCAATCCCGCGCTGGACCAATCATCGCTGCTGCTGGGCGTCTCAACCACACAATCAAAGCAACAACAGGTGCTTTCACTCTCGGGCAGTGATACTTCATGGAACGTCAGCCGCGAGTTTTCGGCGCCGCCCGGTCGAGCTACGTTGAGCATCGCGCCAGGTCACAAGCTGGCGATCGAGGATGCTGGCGGCTTGCAGGTCATGACCAGCGCCGGGAGGGCGCTCTGGCAGGCGCCGGGTGA
>DATGGW010000521.1:0-15403 GCA_035308345.1 Ktedonobacteraceae bacterium
GTGGAAGTGGCGGGTTGGACAGCCATGTAAACCTGTGTGTAGGAGGGACCAGTCACCCCCTGGTTCCTCATTCCGTATGATAAGGGCCGAGCTGTTCTAATTTCACCCAGATGAGACATTCTCGCTTCATATTCGTGCTCACAGGTCGGCGACGGCGGGAATGACCTCCCGACCAATGATCTTGAGCGGCTCAATCCGGTAGACCTGCGGAACCACGCCCAGGACCGTCTGAATCCCCATCGAGGCGAGCCAGCGCAGTTGACCGATCAGCTCGTCCACTTTGGAACCATCCTCGCCCACGTCGAAAGCAAAGGCGCAGGTCTTCTCAATCGCGTCATAGTCGCGACCCTCGGCTTCACAATGCTGGCGCAGCACCTCCAACTTCTGCGGGATCTGTGGGCCAGGTTGCAGATTGCAGGCATCGGCATAGCGTGCGACCAGCCGCAAGGTCTTTTGTTCGCCACTGCCGGCAATCAGAATCGGCGGATGTGGACGCGTGAGGATTTGCGGGATGTTGAACGGGCGCTCGATGCGGTAGTGTTTTCCCTCGAACGCACGCTTGTCGCCCTGTTCTCCTTGCCACATGCGCAAGCAGATTTGGAGCATCTCCTCCAACCGCTCGTAGCGCTCTTTCAGTGGAGGGAACGGCAGTCCCGACCCGACTGCCTCCTCTTCATAATCGCCAGCGCCAATGCCCAGCCACGCACGACCACTAGAAAGCACATCCAGGGTCGTGACCGTCTTGGCGAGCAAGATGGGGTGCCAGTACGGGCTTCCTGTGGCCAGGGCGAGCAGCTTGATGCGACTGGTGTGGGCAGCCAGGTATGTCAGGGTTGGATAGCACGAGGGGACCTCGCGTTCTGGCCCGCCCAGGTAGTGGCTTTGCCACACATGGTCCACGGTACTGATGCGATCAAATCCGGCGGCCTCGGCTACCTGTGCGATCTGGACCAGTGTGGGGCCAAGCTGACTTGCGCCACCTGGCCAGGAGAAATCGTAGAGATGCAATCCCAGTTTCATAATTGAGGAAGTTCTCCTTCCGTCTTTTCCTGGTTCATCGTGTTCTTCCTTTCATCTCATCTTATTCTTCCATCATTGGGGGGTCCGCATCTTGCTCTCTTTGCTCTCCAGCAATCTGCTGGTCGAGCCAGGAGCGTTCCGCCTGCACCCGGTGCAAGCGGTACTCGATGGAGCGCATGATCCAGGCGCGCTCTCCATCGGTAATCTCCGGGTTATGACGCACATAGTCACGAGCCTCTTGATAGGAGCTGCGCAGGATGTCCTGGTAGCTCCGATACCACTGGAGGACCGTCACCCGCTGTGCCGGGGTCAAAAACTGGAATTTGGTCAACTTGATGACAAACTCCTCAGGCGTGTCTCGGCTATAGGCGCTTGGCGTAAGGAGCAAGCTCAAGAAGCGCTCCCGACCTGCCGGGGTAATCGTATAGAGGCGTGGCGGCTGACCACGTCCCGAAGATGGCAAGCCTGCCCGCCGCTGTTCGGTGACCGACGTCACCATCCCCTGCTGCTCCAACCGGCGCAGCAGGGGAGAGATGATCCCCCAACTCAAAGGGCGAAATGGTCCCAGTATGCGCCGGGCAGTCTCATGGAGAAACGAGCCGGACATGGGCTGGACCAGGAGTTCGCCAAGCACGAACAATTCGTAGATCAGCGGACGCATGCCGCGTGTGAGCGGCCTTCCCTGCCTGGAGGAGGCTTTCTCCTCCAACGGCCACGAAGCGTTTGCCTGGGGGTCATCGGATGACATGAATCCTCCTTCCCCAATTACTCTCATAACGAGAGAAATAGCGTTCTCTCTCTAGACGAATAGAAGGAGCAAAAAGATACTGGTCTTTTTCACATCCCCGCACTCACTTGATCCCGATGCGGACTCGGTAACTCACATACCAGGGGATGGGTTCGAACCCGATATATTGGAATGCAGCGCTGCTGAGGCGATCTAAACCGATCTCTTGTTCAGTGAACTGGAACTGGTGGCTGAACGCGCTGCTCCGCATCATCTCTAGAAACCGTGCCGCGTCTCCTTGCTCGATATGATGAAGCAACACCTCACGGGCGAAGCGGAAGTGCCCGCTCTCGCGCATGTGGTCCAGATGCCTGTCCTTCGACCACATCTTGAGGGTTGAAGCCAGCCCGCGCTCCCGGATAAGCTTCACGAAGCGCGAGGTTATCTCCTGGGCGAGCCTATCCAACTCCCAATGGATTGCTGGTGGCGAATCATAGTCATACGCAGCAAAGAGTCCTCCAGGTCGCAGAATCCGAGCGATCTCGGCCAGGGTCGTCGTCGGATCCATCCAGTGGAACGATTGGGCAGCAGTGACGATATCAGCGCACCCATCAGGCAGGCCCGTCTGATGAGCCACTCCCTCCCGATACTCGATCTGTGCTGCAAAGGGATGGTCGAGCGCTTTGTGGATGGCCTCTCTGCGCATGTCGGCATTGGGCTCGATCCCAATCACCCGCTCGACCCGCTCACCCCAGATCGCGGTAGATAGTCCGGTCCCGCTGCCCAAATCCACCACCAGGGCTGGATGCGGCATCTGAATCAACTGCGTCAGCAGATCGAGCAAAGCCAGTGGCGGTGTAGGGCGCGCCCGATCATAGCTGCTGGCTTTGCCAGTCCAAATTTCACTGGTTTCTGTCATGCTGTTTCCTCCTTACTTTTCCTGGTCAGACAACAAGCCAATCTTGCTTAACTGCCGACAACATCCCAGTCTATTTCCTTGTGGCCGCCCATCGTCGCTCGGTATGAGGTGTGATCGTTTTGCGTTATGGGGGAGCGGCTTACTCAGTGTTGACGATGTATTCGATCTGCTTGACGTGCTGCCGTTCATGGCGAGCCAGCCACTGCGCATAGAACAGCACGGTCCGCTCGAGGACCTTTCCCGCCCCCGAAACTCGCGCTGATCGTTCCCATCCTTCAGGCGGCAACGTGGAGAGAACTGCCAGGAGCTCGGCACGCTGCGTGGCAAAGGAGCGCAACGAGGGCCGGAAATCCAGTTCGAGATAGTCCGTCTGCTTGATCCAGGTGCGGGGATTGACCGCCCGCAGCGTCGGCGTGTCCTGGGCGATCATCGCCATAATGCAGTTACCCCAGACGTCAGCACACGCACGCAGATGGGCAAGCACATCGTTTGCAGACCACCCATCGTGGTTGGGCCTTGTATGCAATTGAGTTGGTGCCAGATCGGCGGTGAGCGCGGCGATGCGCGGCGGCGTTTCTGCAAGCAGGGTCAGAATCTGCTCAGTCGTGAGTGATCGGCTTCGCACGTGACATCGTCCTTTCGCGCAGATCAAGAGTCGCGCGTTGACCTCCACCGATGAATGCCGGGCTCGGACGCGCCAAATTTCTTCTTTGCTCACAGCTTAACACAAAAAGCAGTGAATCGGGTTCAGGCGCGCTCTATTGAGTGAGCATGTCACCGAGAGAAACGTAGTATTAGTGGGCATGAAGAAAACCTCGGCTGTTTTCTGGTATTCTCCAAATAACGGGAAAACAAATTTGCCCTGATGCCACATAAAGTGGTGTTAAAGAACCAGAACAACCATCGTATCCAGGCGGTGGTAAAGAAGGAGGACAATCATGAAGGGACGCTATGCTCTATGGCAAAAGTCCGTCCTGAACAGCATTGGTGTGTTGATTGCGGCGCTGTTCGTACTCAGTGCCTGCGGCGGAGGAAGTACCACTACTACAACTGGCACCCCTACGCCTCAACCCCCCATCAAGATCGGTATTTCACTATCACTCTCGGGTGATTTCTCTGCCGATGGCCAGGCCTTCGAGCAGGGATATAAGCTCTGGGCAGCTACGGTCAACAAAAACGGCGGCCTGCTTGGTCGCCAGGTGCAGTTGGATATCCTGTCTGATGCCAGTAGCACGACGCAGGTTGTCACTAATTACCAGACACTCATCACTGTTCACCATGATGACCTGGTGCTTGGGCCATTCTCCACCCTGCTGACGAAGCCGGCCTCGGTGGTGGCCAACCGCTATGGCTATGCTATGATCGAAGGCGCTGGTGGTGGCCCTTCCGTCTTTACGCAGGGACTGCACAACCTTTTCGATGTTTCGGCTCCTGTTGCCAACCTGCTGGTGAGTTTTACGCAGTATCTTCTGTCGCTGCCGGCCGGGCAGCGGCCCACAACGGCAGCCTATGCAACCGAGGATGATCCATTCACCCAGCCGCAGGTAGATACCGCGCGTGCGCTGCTGGAGAAGGGCGGAGTCACAACCACCTCTTACCAGGTGTACCCGGCAGAGACCACCGACTTTACGCCTATTGCGCAAAAGATGATCGCCTCTAATGCGCAGGTCATAGTTACCGGCACGTTGCTGCCTGACATTACCGCCTTTATTCAGGCATTCAAGCAGCAGCACTACAATCCGAAAGCCATCATAGCGACGGCAGGACCAGATCAGGGCGCGCAATTCCTCAATGCCATTGGTGGAGCAAGTGCTGCTGAGGGCGTATTCGTGCCGAACGGTGGATGGTACCCATCGATCAACACCTACCAGAACGCGCAAATGGTTAAGGACTTCCTGGCTCAATACGGCGGCACAGCCGACCAGATCAGTTCCGACGTAGCGGAAGCCTTCGCCGTGGGACAGGTACTGGTCCAGGCAGCGACCAAAATTCACAGCATCGATAATACAAAACTTATCGCTGAACTTCACTCGAGCGATACCTTCCAGAGCGTCCAGGGACCGGTGCAGTTCAATGCCCAGGGAGAAAACATCCTTGCAACAGGGTACCTGTTCCAGTGGCAGAAAGGATCATTGGTGTCCGTGTATCCAGCTAATCTGGCTACGAACCCTCCGGAGTATCCCAAGCCTAACTGGCCCTAGCGTTTCGTCCATCGTCTAAAGTATGCATACTGGGTAGGAGCATAGCTGCTGCTCCCTGATGAGTGCAGCAGCTATGCTCCTAACTCTGGAAGATCCTCAAGAGCCGCTTTTGTGCTTATTGTCGCAGCATTGCCCACACACGCAAGCCGCTCGCCGGTGCTTCTCCTACGCTGACCACATTGAAACCATGTCGCTGGTAAAACGGCACGTTCACGCCGTTCGTTGTCTCCAGATAGCACGCTACCCCCTCCGTTTTGGCATGCGCCAACGCAGGCTGCATCAGCAATCCGCCAAGTCCCTGCCCCTGACGTTGTGGCTCAACGCCCAATCCCCACAAATACCAGTGCGCTCCTGGTGTCGAGTGTGCATGCACCTCTTCCATATAATGCGCAACTCGCAAATATCGACGTAGCCCTGCCAATCCCAATCCTACAGGCGCGCCGCGCAGCCCAACCCTTGCCAGGCGCAGAAAAGGCGGATTGGTCTCACCCGGCGGAAGCCAGCATGCCACACCATCCAGCCCTGGTGTTGTATACACCTCCCCATAGGACAGACTGTAGCGCACCAGGATACCAAACAATGACGGCAGCAAGCGAGCGCGCCTCCGGTCGTTGGAGATGAGATATTGCATGAATGGGTCATTATGAAAGGCGCGAGCCAGTACTGCGGCTGCGCTCCTGGCTTGATGCGCCAGGAGACGAATGGCTTCAAGGGACTCAGCCATGCAAGCTACCTTCCACTCATACTTTCATCGATGGTATAAAAACCATTCATTGGATGCTGAACATACGCCAACAAGGAACCAATCAATTATACATCCTGCGCCCGTGTCTCAGACGGTTCCCGTGCAGTAAGCGGGCAATGCGCTGCTGAAGCGATCAGGATGAATGATCTGCGCCAGGCATTGCAGTCCTTCGACTAGTCTTGGGCTGGCCTGCTGCATGATGTTGGCGTTGATACGATAGACCTGGCGCAGCTTCAGCGCGTCAATGCTGCCCCAGTTTGGGCGCTGGTACACCTGCGCCGGATTGCCGCCATAGGCCGGGTCTTCCGTCAGAATGACGAACTGCGGGTTGGCGGAGATGACCGCCTCATCGCTGACCTGCGGATAACCGCCATTGCTGCTGTCGTTGTGAAAGATGTTGATGCCGTTGGCATCCTGCAGCATTTCGTCTCCGTATGAACCGCCGCCGAAGACATACGGTTTGCCGGGCGTGCTGTCATCGACTTCCAGCATCACTTTGGGTGCGGTGGTACCTTCTACTGCTTTCTTGATCTGATTAATTTGCTGCTGTAACTGGTTTACAAGGGCTTGGGCCGTGCTTTCCGTGAAGGTCAGGCGGCCAACGACCAGGATTTGCTGGAGCACCTGCTCCAGGTTGGCAATCGGTAGATCGATGACGCGCAGGCCCAGACTTTGCAATTGCCGGTCATATTGTTTTGACAGGCCGCCATAGCTGAGCACGAGGTCTGGCCTCAGCGCCACAATCTGCTCGACGTTGTATTTGCCGTTGACATCGGACACCTTTGGCAGCGATGCCAGTGCTGGCGGGTAGGACGTGTAGTAGTCCACGCCTACCACCCGGCTTTGCAGGTTTAAGGCTGCAAGAATTTCGCTGGAACTGGGAACAAGCGAAACGATGCGTTGCGGCGCGCTGGTCGGGAAGACAACCGGCGTGCCGTAATAGTCGTACACAACGGTTGGGGTAGGCGTCGGCTGCGAAGCGGTCTTTGTGGCTGCGCTTTGCCCGCAGGCCGCGAGAAGCGCGAAGCATGATAGCAGCAAGACAAGTGAGAGACGATAGGATGTGACACGGGAGAGCATCGGGTTGTAACCTCCATGTTATTACAACGCTCGTTGTCTCCTCGCGTACAATGGAGGTCAACCTGAAACAGGCACAGACGCAGTGTGTGAAGCAATATTGCCTGGCGCAAAGGGTCAGCCATGTTCCGGCAGCCCGCTCCTCTTACGCGAAGGATTGTGAGCATACCTCGGCGGGCAGGTCTCCTGGCTCCTGGCTATAAACGCCGCTCATCGCCTTCCCATTCGTTCGCGAACAGTGGCATACGCTCTTCATCATAAAGAGGATGAGTTGCTCACCAGTTACAGTAGCGCGTGAGACTGCGCCGGAATCGCACCGGCTTCCCTATTCTGCCTGTATCTACAGGCCACCCGCTGAGAACGATATTTTATGGATATAGTATATGCCTCGCATGAGAGCGACGTCAAATACAAAGGAAATCTGCTCTCTTTTATGTCGCCGGACCCGGATTCGCTCCTTCGACAAGAGACTTGTCATGCACATCATGCGCGTCGCGATAGTACTCGCGCCAGATCAGGTGGTGGACGCCGAGGTAATATGGCAGACGCTTGAAATAGGGCAGGAAAGGGAATAACACGAGCAGGGCGGTGAGTATTCCCATCGTGACTAGCACCAGCGCATCGGCGTTGGTCGAGGTGTTGTAAGGCGGGACCTGGTACCAGAAGGTGTAGAGCCAGAGCCACGCCTGCCCGGGATAGTTGCCAGTCTCATTCATCACTCCCCATTGCGAACCCAGCAGGTTGAATTGCGCTGCTTTTGCCGGCAGCGCATCCTCCGATAAGAAGAGGAGTGGTTTGGTAAAGTCATTCTGATAGAAGCCGCCACTGCGCAGGAGCAAGCCGTCTAACGCGCCACTGCTGCCTAACGCGAGCAAATGGTCCATCATCGCGGGAAGTGGACCATCATCGCCTTGCGGAACGACCACATGACCGTTGCTTCCCGTTGCTTTCCCCAGTGCCTGGGTATAGGCATCTTCCCAACTCGATTGCTGTTTTGCCCCGGCTTGCGTAAATGTCTTGAGCGCCGCTGCTACCTGTGGATCGGTCTGTGCAGCGATAGTTAAGGGATCAAGGACATAGACGTGTGCTACATCGATGGGGATGGTCACGCCTGCCACTTGCTGGAGTGAAAGCGGCCCGATGAACTGCACGGAGCCAGTTCCCTGGTTGTAAGGCGGCCCATACTGGGCAATGACGCTCGTGCCGCTCAATTCCTTCATGGCGGTGGTGACGAAGCCGACTGGATTCTGCTGGGCATACTGCTGAAGCGTCAACGGCGGCTCATCCGGAGATGACAAGAAGCCGGCAAAGGCAACCACCAGCACGAAGACCGCCATCAACGCGATCAATCCCTCGCGGATGAGGTCATAGGGCATCATTCGGATCCCGCGATAGTAGCTGGCCTGATCGGATGGCAGTGGGTGCGGCGCCGCCGAAGTGGTCCGGGTCTTTTTGCGCTTTCCGCCTCTCCAGAGCGCTTCTCTGGCCCGTTCCTCCTCAACTGTCGGAGCATAGGGGCGCACGATGCCACGCATACGGACCATCAGCAAGTGCATACCAATCAGGAGGATGAGCAGCAGTGGCAGGAGCACGATGTGAAAGCCATACATCTGCCCGAAGTTCAGCAGGTTGAAGAAGGCGCCGATCCCAATTGAGTTGAGCGCATCTTTGCCCTGGACGGCGATCCATTGCGCGCTAAAGTTCGTCATCGACAGATAGCCGGTAAAGGCGGTGCTAATAGCTGCCAGAAAGGCCAGCATGCCAGATACCCAGGTCAATCCACGTCCATGACGCCAGGCCCCCTTGAAAAATGCGACCCACAGGTGCAGCGTCATCGAGAAGAAGAACAACTCAGCGCACCAGAAATGGAGACTGTTCACAAAATGGCCGACGGCATTGTCATGCCACCACTGCGGCCCAAAGGCAGCCAGCAGAATCCCGGTTAGAATCAAGAGGACGAGGCTGGAAAGGGAGATGACGCCGAAGAAATAGGCCGGTGAGCGTACGAATGCCGGCAGCTTATCGGGAAGCAAGTCTTCCAGGGGCATCCAGCGGCGCACCCGTTCGCGAATCCCGGTGGTTATGTTCATGAGCGCACCGCCTCCTCTGTCAACTCCCTATCGTCTGCTTCCTCAAGGTCCGGCACGGCTTCGATTGTAGAAAGGCGCTGCTTTTCGGGTCGTCGGAGCGCAACTGCCAGCACGAAGACAACAATCAGGAGAGCAATTACGATCAAGTTGGCCAGTGAGATCAGGATAAATCCAAAGTGCAGGTATTGGGCAGGATCATTCATTGCATGAGCTCCTTTCGGTTCGAGAAAAATGCCTTCTGCCTTTAGGCCTGCTGGATCTGGCGAGGCCCACTTCTTAAAGAATATCCACTGAGCGTTAAAAAAAGCGTTATACAGGCGTTTGTGATTGCGCAATCGTATCAGAAGTATGCTGCATGTCACAGTACAAAAAGCGAACCTCCTCCATACGGACTGTACCACCCCAAAAGCGGAACAGGAGTGAGAGAGAAAGAGGTGAGGTGTTTTATTCAAGACACTTCTACAAAGGCTTTTCCAGTGAAGGATCAGCCACAAATGGTTCATTTAACGCTTGTATAACGTTTATGATACCGCTCTCTTCCGCATGAGTTACTTTTTAGCATGGAGTGGCGTAACAATATCGAGAGCGTGCCGGAGTGAATTTCATTGTTCACTTGCGTATAATTGAAGAGAACTGTTACTATCGAAAGTGTCGGGATGCCTATTTTATCTGTTGAGTCTACCATACATAAGCTGTCGAAATGGATATGCAGCTTTTTCATGCTGTACAATCAAATTCCTCAAACACTTTTCCCGGTCACGGGCAGGCTGGCGCGTACTGCGCCAGACTACCTAGATGCCAGTGGCCCTCGTATTCACCGCAGGATGATTGCGGGGCGCCGCAGTTTGAGAATCCATTTCGGATGCAAGACCTGATGGTTTTCGATGATGCGACATTACAGAGCCTTCTTTGTCACAATGGATGCGGGTTGACAGTAGAGAACCTGGCGCATAGTCTTCATGATATGCCAGATCAGGTGATACAACGGATTGCGCGCAATGTGCCAGCCGGCAACCGCGTGGCCTTTCATGACGAATTGCAGCGATACATTCCATCACGTCGGGTAAGGGCTGCACGGCGCGCGGTGCTTGATCGGCTTTTCTGGGATCTGACCTACTGGAAAACGCCTGATTTCTATGAAGAGTTGACCGAAGGAGAGAGGCTGCACCCGGACATTTTTCGGCAGCTCGAGCCGGATATTCATGGCAATATGCTGCTTGATGCTGGCGCGGGCAGCGGGCGTGCTTCTTTTGAGTGCGTGCGCTATGGCGCTGATAAAGTGTATGCCGTAGAGCCATCTCCCGGCTTGCTGCGCATTTTACAGAAAAAGCTCAGCCCTGCTGACGACAGGATTGTACCCTGCCGGGGTCGATTTGATGCGCTCCCTTTGCCTGATAAGAGTGTTGACCTGGCGATTTCCTGTTCCGCGTTTACTGCCGAACCAAATCAGGGAGGCGAGCCTGGCCTGGCTGAACTCAAGAGGGTAACTCGCATTGGAGGAAAAATAGTCATCATCTGGCCGCGTACTCAGGATTATGATTGGCTGGCACAGCATGAATTCAACTATGTCGAATTGCAAGAACAGCAGCAAATGTGCGTGCATTTTCGCTCACTGCGAACTGCATTGCGCTGTGCGCGGCGCTTTTATGCGCATAATCCAGGCGTCATTGACTATATTTTACGGGAACGCAGTCCGGAAGTGCCTTTCGCAATACTGGGTATCAATCCGCCACGCGATTACTGCTGGCTTGTTGTGAAGTAGGCGCTACAGCGATATAGCGACTGTTAGAAAGGATGAAAACCGATGTCATCAGAAGTAGTACCGGCTGAAGGACAGAGTTGGGCCGAAACACCTCCCAGGAATCCACCTCTTCGTCATCTTATAGGAGAGGTTGTCGAGGGTCAAAGATGGCTTGATAAACTTGCCGCACCTTTGCAAGCCTGGCTATTGAAATTGTACGGGCAGCCCGGGCAGCCGAACCGCAAAATCAAGGATATCCTGAACGGCACCTGGTTGGGACATGCATTGCATCCTATGCTCACCGATGTACCGCTTGGCGCGTGGGGCAGCACGCTAGTGTTAGATGTGGCATGGCTTAATAATGAAGACGAGGGAGTCGCGCAAGGGTCGGATATTTCGCTGGGCCTGGGCATCCTGGGCGCGGCAGGGGCAGCGGTGACGGGCATCACCGATTGGAGCGACCTGGACGGGACGGACCGCCGGGTTGGCATCATGCATGGATTACTCAACAGCGGTATTCTTGTTACCAATATCGCCTCGCTTATCTTACGCCTCACTGGCAAACGCCGCGCGGGTGTCTATCTTTCGACGGCTGGCTACGCCGTTTCGCTGCTTTCCGCGTACCTGGGAGGCGAACTGGTCTTCGCGAAAGGCATCGGCGTAAATCACGTGGCGTGGGAAGGCGGCTCAGATGATTTCGTCGCGGTTCTGGAAGCGCAGCACCTGGTTGAAGGTAAACTGACGCGCGTGGATGCGGCGGGCATTCCGGCCGTCTTGCTGAAGCAGGGTAACTCCATCTATGCTATCGGCGCAACCTGCCCGCACCTGGCCGGACCCCTGGATGAGGGAACGTGTCAGGATGGGGTTGTGACCTGTCCCTGGCATGGTTCAAGTTTTCGCATGAGTGACGGTAGCATTGTGAACGGCCCGTCGGCCTATGCCGCGCCAACGTTTGCGGTGCGTGTGCGCGATGGACAGATCGAGTTGCGCCGCCTGGATCATGCGTAAGCCTTAAAAATCCACCCACACCGCGCCTTTTTGCGAACTCTCTACCACCCTGGTGATAAAGCGCATGCCGCGCAGCCCATCATACACGGTAGGGTATCCACCCATTGGCGGCTGGCCCGTTTCAACACGGCGTATATCGGCGATTGCCAGCTTGTAAATGTTGGCGAAAGCTTCGAGATATCCCTCTGGATGTCCTGCGGGGACGCGCGCCGCCGCCTTTGAGTCGTCACTCATATAGGGCATGTTGGTGCGCAGTAGCTGGCGCGGCTGTCCTGGCTGTTTGAATATCAGCGTGTTAGGTTCCATCTGATGCCATTCCAGGCCCGCTTTAGTGCCGTAGACGCGGATACTCAGCGCGTTCTCCTCGCCTGCCGCTATCTGCGAGCAACTCAGCACGCCCTTGCCGCCGTTTTCCAGGCGCAGCAGCATGTTGGCATCATCGTCTAATTGCCTGCCTTTCACGAAGGAGGTCAGGTCGGCGCACACTGCCGCAATATTCAGGCTGGTGATATAGGCCATCAGGTTTTCGGCGTGCGTCCCGATGTCGCCTATGCTGCCCGCTATACCAGACCTTGCCGGGTCGGTGCGCCACTCCGCCTGCTTGTTGCCGCTGCGCTCCTGCGGTTCCATCAACCAGTCCTGCACATACTCAACCAGCACTTTGCGAATCGTGCCGATGGCTCCCTGCTGGACAAGATAGCGCGCCTGTCGCACCGCCGGGTAGCCGGTATAGTTGTGCGTCAGCGCGAAAATAAGCTTTTTTTGCTCGACCAGTTCCACCAGCGACTGCGCCTCGTCCAGGTTGAAGGTCATAGGTTTGTCGCATACCACGTGGATGCCATGCTCCAGAAAGGCGCGCGCGACCGGGTAGTGCAGGTGGTTGGGCGTCGTCACCATCACAAAATCGATGCCGTCTGGCATAGTCGACTCTACCTTCGCCATCTCCTCGAAGTTGGCATACGAACGTTTCAGAAACCATGCCTGCGCGGATGCAGCAGCGCGCTGCGGATCGGCAGACATTGCGCCCGCCACTACCTCGGCCTGCCCGTCCAGTTCGGAAGCGATACGATGCACAGCGCCGATGAACGATCCCTGGCCGCCGCCGACGATGCCCGCACGTAGTTTTCTCTGTGTAATGTCCTGTTTCATACTTGTAACCCCAAAATATCATAATTAGTTTGTTCGTTCTGCGCGCCAGCGGCGAAGTCGTCGAAGGCGTGAGTTGCTACGTCAATCAACATGCTGCGAATGAAAGCCGCGCCTTCGCGCGCTCCCTGCACGGAATCCTTGATGCAGCATTCCCATTCTAGCACAGCCCAGCCGCTAAAGCCGTTCTGTGTTAGTTTGGAGAAGATGCGTTTGAAATCGACCTGCCCGTCGCCTGTGCTGCGAAAACGCCCGGCACGATCCTTCCAGTCCTGGTAGCCGCCATACACGCCTGAACGGGGCGAGGGATGGTACTCCGCGTCCTTGACGTGGAAGGCTTTAATGTGCTCTTTATAGACATCCAGGTAGCCGATATAGTCCAGGCATTGCAGCACGAAATGCGATGGATCATACAAAATATGCGCGCGCGGGTGATTGCCCGTTGCCTCGAGGAAGCGTTCAAAGGTGACGCCATCGTGCAAGTCTTCGCCTGGATGAATCTCATAGGCCAGGTCGATGCCGTGCTCATCCGCCATATTCAGGATTGGCTGCCAGCGTTTCGCCAGTTCTTTGAAGCCCAGATCAACCAGTCCTGTCGGTCGCTGCGGCCAGGGATACATGGTCGGCCACAGGAATGCGCCCGAAAAGGTCGGTATGACGCGCAGACCCAGGTTGCTGGAAGCCTTGATAGCCTGCATCATCTGGTTAACAGCCCACCTGGTGCGCTCCTTCGGATGACCGCGCAGTGCTGGAGGCGCAAAGTTATCGAACATGGCATCATAAGTCGGGTGTACCGCGACAAGTTGGCCTATCAGGTGTGTTGCCAGTTCGGTGATAGCCAGCCCGCTGCAACTCCCCTTTAAGTCGTCACAATACTGTTTTGACTCAGCCGCTTTATCGATGTCAATCATGCGGCTATCCCAGGCCGGAATCTGCACGCCAATGAAGCCCAGTTCCTTTGCCCACGTGGTGATGTGTTCCAGCGTATCATACGGAGGAACATCCTGCGCGAATTGCGCTAAAAAAAGAGCAGGCCCTTTGATCGGTGACACATCTTTCTCCTTTCAATTCTATCTGCGTTATTCCCAGCTATGCTCACCGGGCGCGAACGGCTCAGGGCGGCGGCACGTGCTGTTCAAAGTGATGTGCCTGCCCTCGGCTGAAGATTGCATGAATGATTCTATAACGTCGAGCACGTGGTATGCCATTTCGCCGTTCGCGCGGTGCATATGTCCGTAACGCATGGCGTATATCATGTCGGCAAGACCCAGACCGCGACTATTTGTCGTATAGTCATGTGTCAGCGGCACTTCACTCCACCTGTCATCCTTCGCCCGGCACAAGCGAACCGGGCCATCGAAGCGATTGGGATCGGGCGTGCTGATCGTACCCTCCGTTCCGTAGATCTCGATAAAGGGCAGGTGATGATGCCATATATCGAAACTGGTGATGATCGTGCCGACCGCGCCGCTCGCAAAATCCATGATGCCTGTGATGTGTGTCGGCGTATTGACGGGTATAATTGTGCCAGCTTTAGTCGCGCTGGTTACGATACGCTCAGGGGCGGTGATTTTTGTAGAGGCGCTCACGCGGCTGATTGGGCCGATCATGGCGATGAGCGCTGTGAGATAGTAAGGGCCAACATCAAACATGGGTCCCGCGCCAGGCTGGTAGAAAAAATAGGGATCAGGATGCCAGTGCTCCATGCCATGATTCATCATAAACGCGGTAGCCGCAACAGGTGTGCCGATCTGCCCGTCGTTAATCAGCTTGATGCATGTTTGCAGACCCCCTCCCAGGAACGTGTCTGGCGCGCAGCCGATACGCAGCCGCCTGGCGCGGGCGGCCTCCAGGATGGCCTGCCCATCTTCACGCCTGGTGGCGAGCGGCTTTTCGCTGTAGACAGACTTTCCAGCCGCGAGTGCTGCCAGCGAGATTTCCGCGTGCGCGGTGGGAACGGTCAGATTGACCACGATGTCGATTTCCGGGTCTGCCAGCAGCTCTGTGACACTGCATGCTCTGGGAATGTCGAACTTTTCAGCCTGGGCCTGGGCGCGCGGTAAATCGATGTCGGCGCAGGCTACGATATGCAAATTGCCGAAGCGCTGCGGCGCTCTTAAATAAGTGGAACTGATGTTGCCACATCCAACAATGCCTGTAGTTGTTTTTGTTTCCATAACCCTATCCTATGTAAAAAATTTGAAGCTCACTTTCCTATTGTACAGCATTCTGGTCGGTAGCTGTGTGTGATATATTTGTAGGGACGCGATAACGCCGTGTTCCTAAAAGTACCAACATGTGGAGAGCAAGAATGAACGATTTACAAGTAGCGCTTGAATTGTATACCGTGCGCGATGAGATGAAACGCGACTTTAGCGGGACACTGCGGCGCGTGGCGCAGATGGGCTATGAGGGGGTAGAATTTGCTGGTTATGGCAACCTGTCCGCCCAGGCCATGGCCTCGCTGCTGGCCGAGACAGGCTTGCAGGTACCTGGAACGCATGTCGGTCTCGATGGGTTGAGCGACGAACAACTGGATGCATCGATCAGCTATTGTCGTGCCATTGGTTGTCCGGCCATCGCCTTACCTTCGCTTCCCCAGCAATTGCGCACCCTCGATGGTATACGCGCGCTGGGGCCGAAGTTGAATATTATCGGGCAGCGCTGCCGGGACGCGGGCATCACCTTTGGCTATCATAACCATGACTTTGAATTTGCCAGCATCGAGG
>DATGGW010000522.1:0-10867 GCA_035308345.1 Ktedonobacteraceae bacterium
GGGCGGGGACAAGCCCCGCCCGTACCCTGTACGGCTTCGCCAACCGCTTCGGAGCAGGGAACGGGGGCCTTTTGCGGGCGTCCTGGAAACGTGTCATTCGTAAACAAAGTCAAATAATGAAAAGCACCCGCCGTGTTCTCATGGTTGGGGCGAAAAAGGACCTACGGTGAACGCTGTTGTGTAAATGGTAGTTGGCGCCTTGAGAGATAGAGATGTGAAGTAGCTCAGCGCAGCGCGATAGAGACCCGATGGCCAGCCAGTGGCCGGAGCAATGAGTTTGACAACAAGGTTCTGTCCTGCTGGGAGCGAGTGTATCCGCGTTGCAATTTCAGTTCTGCAGGGGTTGATGACAGCTTGCCCGCTATCGCTATTTAGTGGCTGAACTGGCAGCCGTAGCAGGAGTATAACCGAGCAGTTCGTCAGGTGATCTGGAAAATAGATGGTCTGGTTGCTCTGATTGTTCAGGGTCACAGTGATCGTATCGTTCGAGCGGTAGGATTGCGCATCGACATGCAATGTCACCGGTCCAGTATTGGCTGTGCGTGTAGGAGTGTATGTGGCTTTGGGTGAAGGTGTAGTTGTAGCTGTAAAGAGGCCGGTCGTACCAGTAGTCGTAGGCTGTCCACAGCCTATAAGCAGTACCATGGCTGCGATTGTACCGAATATGATGAGCGACCGGTAGAGCCGTACCATATTAGTTTCCTTTCTTTCCAGACACATTTTTTATTCTCACCCATCAACATCCGAAGTTCGTCAACTACTTGTACACAAGGATATTGCAAGAGGTAAGCAATCGTTCCTCCATTCATTATAGACGTGCAGCATATCGTAGAAGTTCCCAGGGATAAGACGATAAAATCTAAACCACATATGGTGAATCTCAACGGGTTCTTTACCGATTCACAACCTCTTCGCTAGATACAAAAATACTTCCGTATGCTTAAATGACAGGTAGTAGAGTCGAGGTTCCTTGTAGAGGGGCCTCGTTATGGAGAGCCTGCACATCGTCCATTTGTAGACATATTCTTGTATATTGTAAGGAAAGAAGGTATCTGAATGAGGAACCGAACTATCCGTATCGCGATTGTAGCAGTAGCTATTTCCGGTTTGCTGTTCGCGGCCTTTCTGCACTTCGGAACAGGTGCGAGTAATGGCAACGTAAGGGCAGCTACCCTTTACTCGCAATTGACGCCGATGCAAAAAAGGATCATCTCCGGTTTTGCGGACAATACTCTAGACCCTCAGAACACGACGGCCAAGTCGAGCGCTATTACCTATCATCCTGACCACGCTGACGATCAGTGTGCCAACAGCCTGGGAAACAATATCAAGGTCAATCAGAACTGTTTGAACCTGAGCGACGTAACCCTTCAGGGGCGCGGTCAGGCAAACAATGAGACCGCTATCGCCGTCAATCCCAACAACGCGAGTGACCTTGTTTCCGGCGCTAACGATTACCGCCGGGGTGATGGGAACTGCTACGGGGATTATTCTCTAGACAATGCGAAGCACTGGAACGACACCACCATTCCTATGAGCTTCACTAATGGGGCAGCCTTTGGCGGCGTTGCGCGTGAATACTGGCAGGCTGGCGGTGATACTTCGGTCGCCTGGGATACGAAGGGCAACGCCTACTTCGACTGCCAGGTCTTCCAGCGCGGTCCCTCAACTACAAATAATCCCGACCAGTCAAGCGCCGTGTATGTCTTCCGCTCGACACAGAACAATGGCGCTTCCTGGAACTTCCCAGGCCATCCAGCCATAGAGACCTATACCACGACTGGTTTTCCCTTTAACGACAAGCCGTATATGACCGTCGACAATCACGCCGGCAGTCAATTCCAGGATCGCGTCTACGTCACCTGGACGATCTTCGCGGCCGATGGCACCGCCATTATCTATGAGGTGCATTCGTCCGACTACGGCCAGACCTTTAGCGCTCCAGTCGTTGTCAGCAAGAGTAGTTCGCTCTGTCCAAACACGTTTGGACTTCCAACTACCGTTAGTACCTGTAATGAGAACCAATTCTCGGACCCCTTCACCGGTTCTGACGGGGCGCTCTACGTCGTCTACGTCAACTTCAACAACTCGACCTCGAGCGCAACTGATAACCACAACCAGATCTTGTTGTCGAAGTCGATCGATGGTGGCGTTAGCTTTAGCGCTCCGGTGTTGGTGGCAAACTACAACGATCTCCCCGACTGTGCCACATACCAGGGTGGACAAGATTCTGGTCGTGCCTGCGTGCCGGAGAAGGGTTCGGCTCAGAACTCTGTCTTCCGCGCTACCAACTACCCGTCAGGTCAGGTTGATCCCCAGAATAACCAGCAGGTGGTGGTCACGTTCGGCTCCTACATCAACAAAGACTCAAACCCATCAAACGGCTGCATACCAGCAGGCTTTGCCCCCTCTGGAAATAACGCGTACACCGGCGTGAAGACGGCAGGTGCCTGTAACAACAAGATCCTTGAGAGTACTTCTACCAACGGCGGTACGAGCTTTAACGGGACCATAACGGACCCGACAACGCTCACTGTTGTTAGCTCGGCTCCTGGTCAGAAGCTGACCGACCAGTGGTGGCAGTGGTCCGCTTTCACAACGAAAGGAAAGCTGGCGGTCTCTTACTACGATCGTCAGTACGGCAACGACGAGACGACAGGGAATATGGACATCAGTCTTTCAGGGTCGATCAACGATCCCACTACCTTCGCGGTGGTGAGGGTGACGTCGAGTTCCATGCCGCTCCCGACCGAGTTTCCTGACTCGCAGGGCAATAGCCTCTTCTTCGGTGACTACACCGGACTCGCCGCATCTGCCACCCTTGCCTACCCCGTATGGATGGACACCCGCGACAAGGACCTGGCTCTGTGCCCTGGCACAGGCGTACCCGGAGTACCACCTCAGGTCTGCACCTTTATTGCCGGGTCTAATGGCATTGTGGCTAACGATGAGGACATCTACATGGCTAAGGTAGCCGTGCCGTAAAAAGCGGAGATAACTCTGCCAGATAGCATACCTTGACCTGAAAGGGGGTAGCTGATCAAATCAGCTGCCTCCTCTTCGCTTTGCAGCTTCATGCCGGGCAAGAAGAAATCAGCATCTGGTTGAAATCCTAACCAGGTACTGGCACATACCGCTAAAATACAACCAATCCTTAACCACCTCATAACCTTTTCGCTCTACCCATGTTCATTGATCTCCTCCATAATTGCACCATGTGAGTATATGCCCTGTTGTTCAGGGCTGGCTATGCTACCTGGTATCCGTTTATTGATTGACAATGTATCAGTTTTTTGAAAGTGAGGCCATTGTATGCGCTTCTCTCCCCGCTCAAAGTTGAGCATCCTATTTTCGCTGCTTGGCATTGCCGCTGTTGTCGGCGGTTTTGCAGTGACTGGGGCGATCCGTGGGAATGCAGTCGGTGCCCACGCTGCTGCTCTCATGCATATCGACTGTTCTAAGGGCAGTCCTATCTGTTCGGAGGTATACGACTCCGAGGCGGTCTTCGGGGAGGACGTCTATGTCGGTCACGACGAGCCGTCGACCCTATTCTACTCTAACGTGCCTGGTTCGGGCAACCGCATGCAGTACCAGCTCACGCTTCCGAAAGACCCATCGCCTTCTCTCGCAAATACTCCTGGGGTTGCTTACAACTTCCAGTTGCACCCGGCATTCTGGTTCGGTATGGCGATGTGCGACACACAGTCGTATCCCGAACAGGTCACCGGATGCACGCCGGACAGCGATGTAAATATCGTTGATCCAGCGGTCAGCGCCGCCCATCCGGGAACGGCGTTCATGGAAATGCAGTTCTATCCTCCCGGTTGGGTGGAATGGCCTGCTGGTAATAGCTGTGACCCGACAAAGTGGTGCGCTGCGCTCAATATCGACAGTCTTTCGCAAAATGCTGTCACCGGTGCGGCTGGTGCATGTGTTGGTCTTGTGGGTATAGAGCCCGTCAACTTCGCCTTCATCACGAAGAATGGGCACCCGCAGCCATCATCACCGCCTAACCCACTAGATGCGACCGTTAATACCTTCACTCCTAACCCCAGTGCAGACTTGTTCATGAATTCAGGAGACAAGTTGACGGTCACGATGCATGATACGATGCATGGCCTGCAGATCGTCATTCATGATCAGACTACGGGTCAGACCGGCTCTATGACCTCGAGTGCAGCTAATGGCTTCGGCCAGGTTCCATTCAGCGGCGCCTGCAATAACATTCCCTACGACTTCCATCCCATGTACAGCACCTCGTCAGAGAAGACGCGCGTGACGTGGGCGGCGCACTCCTACAACATCGCCTTTGCCGACGAGATCGGGCATTTTGACTACTGCAACGGCACCGCTACCATCGCTTTCGGTGGAAATTGCCCAGCTGCTAACAAAGAGGGCGTTCCCAATGATCAAGAGCCAAGCGACAGTGATGATACTTTCTGCTTCCCATCTACTGCATCGTCCCTGGTCCCGGTATCAGGGTGCCTTGGAACCAACGAGGGCTTCGATGGTGTTCCCTACCAGCCACTCTGGCCTGATGGTAATACCACGCTGCATCCAACTTCGATCCTTTTCACCAGTCCATTGACCGGTTCAGGGTACAATGTGAGGTACAGCCGCGTGGCCTTCGAAGCGGATCTACCTCGTATCGAGACCACTGGCGCTACTACGAGCCCGAACCCCTGCAACCGTAGCACCGGCGTTAACTGTACGCTGATTCCAAATACCGACGATGGACTTCCTGCTGCCTTCTACCCGTTCTTCAGCATCCGCAATATAGCAGGTGGTGGTGGAGATCCGTGCTTCTGGCAGATTGGTAACCATATTCCAGGAAGTAAGAATGACTTCGGCCAGAACCAGCAGTATGGCACACTGCTGAACCTGACCTACACGGCAGTTGGTGGCGGTCAGACCACACGGTATAACGACTTCCGCCAGATACTTTCTAAGAACCCATGTTAGTCAGCATCTAGTGTTTGATTAAGTTGGATAGGAGGGCTGCTTCTCTGAGGCAGCCCTCTCTTTCATGATAAGTTGAGCATTAGCCTTTTCTATTTTGTTTGTCAGTAGCAATAAAGGAATTCATATAATGGACGCTCGATACTCGCAACCCTCCTTCTCTGAGCATGAAGCTAAGCCTATAACAGCAGGGTGGCATGTCAGTCGGCGCTCAATGCTAAAACTGGGCGCGCTCGGGCTGGCTGCTTCTACACTTGGTATCCTGGAGGCCGAAGCATGGCTGCCTCAGCGGGTCGCTCATGCAGCGCCATCGAGCTTGCCGCAAATCCAGTTTGATATTAGTAATTACATAGCCCCGGCTCAAACTATCGATGGCGTTCTCTTCCGCTTCGGGCCGGTGCATACGTTATTTATCACCGCCAGGCTCAAACGCACCCCTACTAAATCCGATCAGCATATCTTCTCCGAAGCTCTCAATGCCATTGAGGATGCCTATGAGTTTAGCCCGGCTGGCGTTTTTAGCTTCATTTCTTATGGACTTCCTTACTTTCATCGTTTGCCAGTGGGCCTGGTAGTAGATAATATGCCCCGGCTGCTCGCTGATCCGGTGCGTTTTGCCCTGGAAGAGGCCGTTCCTGGTCCGACAGATGTGTCTCCGCGCAACCCGCGCATCACCAAACAGACCTTTAATGTACCCGTGGCCATCGAGTCAAACGAAGTTCTCTTCACGTTTCGCAGCGATTCCCTCGACAATCTCCGATCTATTGCGGCCTGGTTGCAGGGCAGCAATCATTTGAATGGCAAACTCGTTCCCTCACTGGCTTTAGAAGATATGTTTGTATTTACCTCCTCACGCCTGATGTTCCTCCAAATGGGTATGCCGCGTAAGATCGCCGATAGCAATGCACTTCCTTACGCTGGTTCAATCAATCCCCACTCGCCGATGTGGATGGGATTTGCTGATCAGCAGGTGGCTGGCGCGGGTCCTGCGACAATTACGACTTTTCAGGGCAATGCCTCTGCACGCTTTACGAACACGAAAGCTGGCGACTACTTTTATGATGGGTCGATCCAGCACTTTTCGCATGTCATCCTTGACCTGAGCCAGTTCTATGCGAGTAGCGAACCTTACACGGAGCGTTGCCAGTATATGTTCCGCTCCAATCCTATTCCTTCGACTGGCCACAAAAACCAGTACAAAGATGGCGGCGGCCCTGTGTTTTTCGCCAATCGCTTCCAGGGGGCGCATGATGCCCTGGCTAATGCAGAGGCCATTAATACTTACCAGCACGAGCATCGCATGGGGCATCTTGCTGCCCTTCAACGCTCCTCGCGGGCGGCAGATAGTACTCCTATCCACATACGTATGGATGGTCCTGGGTTTGATGCCCTGGACGTGCCTGGCGGCTACCAGCAGCCAAAACTTCAATTCACCATCTTTGTGCCGTCGGCAGATTTTTTCGCCACTATGCGCAAAAACCAGGCCGCGCTCGACCTTGTGGACCAATATGGGGTGCAGACCGATGATAATGGCCTCGAGCGTTTTCTGACAGCGACACGGCGGCAGAACTTCCTGGTACCCCCTCGCGCGCATCGTGCCTTCCCTCTGCTCGAACTTAGTGATGTGTAGGAATTGCCCTACTCAACATGAAGCATACTGGCAAGGATGAGAAAATCGGGGTATACTACGCAAATGTGTTACACTTCAAGTACCTTCGGGCTACCATAACCGGTATAATTGATGAATTTACATATATGTACTAACATTGTAGGATATTCTATGCTACAATGTGTTATTGTGTGTTGCTGTGTTTATTCTTCCATTTTATTGGAAGACGCTGCCAGGACTCCAGGCTAAAGAAGCAAAGCGGCGGCGCAGAGGGGGCCTGCATGGAAACGAATATGCAAACACCACTGCAAGAAGATACCTATTCAATCGTCGAGCGCGTCGCGCGCATCGTCTCAAGCGTGCGCGGCCCGCATGCCGACTATGCTCAAATTGCCTCGGAATTAGCCCCCGTTATTCCCTTTGATTTGTTTGGCGTTGTGCTCTTGCGTCATGATCGCCAGGCTCTGCGAGTCACCGTCTGCTCGTTGGAAGCGGGCCAGTGGGTATCCCGCTACCACCAGCATCCTCTGGCCGACTCCATGCTCGAACAATTCCTGCAAAGCAAATTCACCCGGCAGTCCGTGCCTGATACGCATGATTCCAGGAAATTTCAAGAGACTTATTCATCACCGGATGTACCCGACAGCATAGGTGATGATGCTCACTCCATGCTCACTAACATCTATCCAGCCGGTCTTGATGGAACTCCTGCCCAATGTGGCGATGCCCTCAGCGGCCATCCACTGTTGCATGCCACTCTCATAGCGCCACTGATTGTCGATGATCGCCTGCTTGGATCGCTTGAACTTGGCAGCCTTTCCCTGCACGCCTACCAGTCAGAAAAGACGCTGCGCATTATCCAGTCTGTCGCCCGCGTTCTCGCAGCCGCCATCGAAAGCGCCCAGGTGGAGGGCAATGTCCAGATCCAGGACCGCCAGCGCCAGGAACTGCGCAAGGTCTCCAGCGCTCTTACCTCACAAATGGACCTTGCCACCATCCTGCATCGCATCGTCGAGGGCATCGCTACTGCGCTGCATGTGGCCTCCGCCATAGTCACTCTCGACCAGCGTGGGGGCAGCCTGCGTCTTGAAGCGCAGCATGGCTTGCCGTCTCACACGCTGCAAAATCTGGTCAGCCGCAGCCATGCCTCCAGCGAGCAAACCATCATCGGCTACACGCTGCGCCGCCGCCAGCCGAGCGTCTCTAACGATATCGCCCAGGACGAACGCTTTCCCGACAGCCAGGCTTTTGCTACACAACTCGGCATGCATTCGGTCTTCAGCTATCCCCTCATCATGGGTTCGACCGTCTTTGGCGCGCTTTTGCTTTTCTCGCCTGAAGCGGGGGGCTTCACACCACTCAAGACCGACATCCTCTCGCTTTTTGCCAGCCAGGCTATGATCGCCATCCATAATGGTATGCTGCTCGAATCCGTCCGCGAACGCCAGCGTTTCCAGCAAGCCATCGAGCAACTGGAAAAAGCTCAGCGCGACCCGCTGACTCCGCAGCAGGCACAGGCCCTGCTCGAAAAAGTGCGCGCCGAGACCGAAAGCATCTTTGGCTTGAGCTTTACCAGCCTGCTGCGTTTCATCAGCGATTATCTCCTGACCCGCAGCGAACACAACTTCCAGTCTATTCTACATGCTCTGCCTAACGGCGGCGACCCTGTTGACGGGCAGACGATTGATCTCGCGCAGCAGCCAGCCGGAACCGCCGCGCAAGCAAACACTTACGTTCCTTTGGCCGACCCCACAAAAGAAGAGGGAGCCGCTGCCCTCATGCGCACGGCAGAGGCAGCCCTGGAGCGCGCCGGTTTGCTGGGCCATGTCAGCGCCGCCTTCACAGCCATGCTTGACCCAGGCCGCGCCGCCAGCAGGACAGGCTCCTCCATACCACATCTCTATGAACGTGTCACCCGCGATATACAGGACCCCTGGTTTATTGTCGATCTCCAGGGTCACTGCATCTATGTGAATCCTGCCGCAGAGGCCCTGTGCGGCGTTCGCCTTGACACTACTGGCGCTATAGCTCTTGATGCGCCCTTTTTAGCATCGCACCAGGAAGCTATCTTTCCGCAAACGCAGGAGCTTACACTGCCTGAAGTCCTGGCGGGTCTGCTGCCGCGTATACGCAACCTGGACGATGTACAGGCGTATCTCCAGGAATTTATCGCGCTTGATATCCCTGACCAGCGCAGCGCGGAAAAGCTGCAGCGCATGGGCGAAGACGAAGAAAATCTGCCGCGCCTCAATCCCTTGCCCAGAAATACCCTGCGCTGTGTCATCGCCGCTGAGCCGCTGCAAAAGCATAGGAACACCGCGCACGATACCGGCGAGGCCAGCCAACTTCACCAACGCAGCATACCCGCTTCCAGAGAGCATAGCAGCGGCTCGCACTCCTCAGGAATGTACGCTATGCTGCTAGATAATGCTCCCAGCGACCGTCACTACCACCTGATGCGCTATGCTCTCTATGACCGGTATAATGAACTCATCGCGCACGCCTTGCAAATTCACGACATAACAGAACAGGTGCGTGACGAGAGAAATAAATCGACCCTGCTCTCTTCGGTTTCCCATGATCTGCGCACGCCTTTGACCGCCATCAAAGCTGCTGTCAGCAGCCTGCTGCAGCCAGGTATAGAATGGGACGAGAAGATGCGCCATGAAATGTTGGAAGATATCGATACCGAATCAGATCACCTGCACGAGCTGATTAACGCCATGGTCGAAATGTCGCGCATCGATATGGGCGCTCTTGCGCTGGAAAAAGAATGGTGTGATCTCGAGGAGATCGTGCATAGCTCTCTCTCGCATATAGCGCATAGCTTTGCGGGACGCCGCATTCGCACTACGTTTCAGTCAGATTTACCGCTCATCTACGTTGATTATTTGCAAATAAAGCGTGTAGTGTATAATCTCCTGGAGAATGCTGCTCGTCATAACCCTGAAGAAGAAGAAGATATACTGGTCTCCGCGCAAACCGTCTCTCTGGAAATACCGGGTGAAACATCATCCGATGGCGCGCTCCGCTGCGTGCGCGTCCAGGTGACAGACCAGGGAGGTGGGGTTCCGGAGGGGGAGCGCGAGCGCATCTTCAAATCGTTTTACAGCCTTGACGGGCATTCTGGTCTGGGCCTGGCGATCTGTCGTGGTATCATAGAAGCGCATCACGGACGCATCTGGGTAGAACCTGCCCCTGGCGGGGGAGCGTGCTTTGTCTTTGTTCTCCCTGTATTCTCGTGAAGGAGTAATGACTTCATGAAAACTAAAGAGAAACGCATACTGGTTGTCGAAGACGATCCATCTATCCAACGTGCCCTCAAGCGTAGCCTGATGGTCAATGGTTATGATGTCACCGTAGTCGATGCCGGGCGGCAGGCGGTGGAACTGGCACGCGCATACCAACCCGACTTGATCTTACTGGATCTCTGTTTACCGGGTGAGGTCGATGGCCTGGACGTGTGCGTCCAGATTCGCCAATGGTCGCAGACACCTATCATTGTCGTCTCGGCTCGCTCCGAAGAGCAGCTAAAAGTGCAGGCGCTCGATCTGGGCGCAGACGATTATCTGACCAAACCATTTAACAACCAGGAGTTGCTGGCGCGCGTGCGCGTCTGCCTCAGGCGAGCCGCCGCTCAAGATGTCGAAAATGCGCCCCATCCCGACATTATCAGTACCATCGATGGCTATCTGCTCATGAACCTGGTGCGTCACCAGGTATTCGCGGGCGAGCAAAAAATCAATCTAACCCCTACCGAGTATGAGCTTTTGCACCAACTTATGCTGAATGCCTGCAAAGTTATGACTCATCGCGTCTTATTGCGCGAAGTCTGGGGGCCGGAATATGGCGACGAGGCCGATTACCTGCGCGTTTACGTCAGGCAGTTACGGCGCAAAGTGGAGCTTGATTCTTCACAGCCGCGCTACATTATCACTGAACCTGGCGTTGGCTACGTTTTTAACGTGCAGGTTATATTCAAGCAGGAGTCGGGGGTTGCTCTTAACAATGTTCCGCCGGGATTTTAATGCAATCTTAACGGGTTTTTACGACTTTTTTATGGTTTGTACTCATCTTTTTGTCGTACACTGCATTACTAGCTTGTATGTGGTTCGTTTATGAAGGGGTGAGGCGCTATGTTTCAGGGGGAATGTGAAGGGGCACAGAATAGCAAACGCTTGAAAGTGCTGATTCTAGGGTCTGGCGGTCGGAATAACCATTTTAATCAGATTCTAGCCGCGAATATTCAGCAGTGGGGCTACGAAGCCAGTATACTCTCCAACAGCATTGTATTGGGAA
>DATGGW010000523.1:0-24532 GCA_035308345.1 Ktedonobacteraceae bacterium
CCTCTTCAGCAGGTGTGGCAAAAGAGGAGCTCCAGCACCACCTGATCGCTTCTGTTCTGCTTGAGCCATCCAGCCTTTCCGTTTGGAATAGGTTCGTCCTCACACTTCAGCGTCCTCTCTCTCTTCAAGCAAGCAGAGATCATCAAGGACGACGGAGTTCCCAAGGGCTCGCCCCTACGGATGCGATTGCCGCATTCGGTCGCCATAATTCATCAGCATGCAATGGTGTTATTTCACTTTGCGTTCCAACAATAATGTCGCTATCTCCGTCTGCACAAGTTCGCCGCCGCGCAGCAGCTTTACGGGCAGGCGTTCGCGTTCCTGTCCGTCAGCCAGCGTTTCGAGGAGCGCGGCATTATTCTTCACCGCTTTTCCTGCCACTTCCAGCAGGATATCGCCGATGAACAGGTCGCTATATTTCTCCTGGCGCTCTGGTCGAATGCCAACTACCATTACGCCAGACGCCTGGGAAGCCAGCGCACGCATAGACTCCGGCAGCTCCATCGTGAGTATCTCGATGCCCAGCGTCACACGGCGCGCGGGCAGTTCTGACAGCCAGTCGCTGACCACGCTGCCGGGGATGGCTACCGATAAATCGCCCCCAAAGATCATGGCGTTGATGCCCACAACCTGCCCATCCGCGTTAAGCAAAGGACCGCCGGAATTGCCGGGCGCGAGTCCTACATCCGATTGAATGTAGTGCGTCGTCAGATCATCCGCCAGTTTCGCGGTGCGGATGCTGCTCACGATTCCCGCCGTAACAACCCAGCGCTGCCCCCAGGGATGGCCTATGGCAAAGACCCACTCGCCCACGCGCAGCTTTGTAGAATCGCCTATGGACAGCGTTTTCAGATCATCCCCATCGATCTTGAGCAGCGCCAGGTCCAGCCTGGGATTGCGCTGCAGCACAACAGCCGGGAAGCTTCGCCCATCCGCGAGCAAAACTTCCACCTTTGCATCGTCACGCGCAACGACATGGTTGTTGGTGAGCATACGACCATCGTTATCTATAATAATGCCCGTTCCGCCTCCGCGTCCCTCCGTGTGGACCTGCACGATGGCCGGCTTCGCATCCTCAAAGATACCTACCAGCGCCGACGAAAAGACATCTGGAAGCGGGAGCGACGAATTCGTCGAAAATGGAATTATTTGTGTCATTCTATCCACCTATCAATTCTGGTCATGTCTACTTCAAATTGGGAATGATGGCCATACCCGCTGCCAGGGCGGGGACCAAAGGCACCTTTCAATGGTAGATTTTTTGAAACATGCCGGTCTCGCCTGTCATGCTGAGCGCAGCGAAGAATGACCCTTCCCTCCTCGCTGATCCTTTTCCTAAAAAACCTACCAGTGAAAGACCAGGGGCACGGGAGCCGGGCACGCCCCTACCAAATCCGAACCGAACGGCCCACCGTACAGGGTACGGGCGGGGCTTGTCCCCGCCCTGGCAGCGTCGCCCTGGCTATCTGGTGCTGTCCGATGATGGCTATCTACTGGCGCTGCCCGATAGTGACCGGGAGCGTATGCAGCGAATTCCCGCGCAGCACTTCGACGGGAACGGTCTTGCCCGCGCGATCACCTGCCAGCACTACCTGCAAATCTTCCGAGTCGGTCACGACGTGACCATCGAGTCTGACCAGGATGTCTCCCAGCAGGATACCACCTTGCTGTGCCGGACTGTTCTCATCGACTTTGACGATTAGCAGTCCGTGCTCTTGCGCGCTGTCTGCCCGCTGAGCGGCGGGTATCTCCACCAGTTGACTGCTGATACCCAGGAAACCGCGCTTGATGTGTCCCTGCCTGACCAGCGTCTCGGCGATAGTCGCGGCGATCTGCATAGGGATAGCCAGCGTGAGACCTTGTGCCAGTCCGGTAGTCAGCACGCCCAGCACATGACCCTGCATATCGATTAACGAGCCGCCGGAGAAGCCTGGATAGGGTATGGCATCTGTGCGAATATAGCGTTCGAGCAACGCGCCTTTGCCCGTGCGCAGTGGCCCGCCAACAGCGCTCACCACGCCCGAACTTGCCATCGGTCCCTCCTCATTGGTGCGCCCCACCGCCATAATCAACTGGCCGACACGCGCGCTTTCTTCTGCTGCAGCGGCTGATTCCAGTCCCAACTCTGCCACCCGCAGCACCGCCAGGTCGCTCGCCTTGTCACGGCCCACTATGCGCGCGGTCAGCACGCGCTTATCGTGAGTTTCTATAGTAATCTCTTCCTGCTCTAGAACATGATCGGCGGTCAACACCAGTTCTGGCGCATAGACGATGCCGCTGGCCGGTTGCCGCTCGCGCCCATTGACCAGTACAATCGATGGCGCGATACGCTCAACGGCGTCGGCCATCTGATTTGAGAGCATGCGTAAGAGATTTGTATTATTCGTGCTTGTTGTCTGTTCCATTGCCCTGTCTTTCAGTTCGTAAACGAATTGTAAGGAACCCGTACATACACTATAACCAGAAGCAGCGTGATGCGCATCCGTTATTTTACCAGTTTCTATCCTGCCTGATTTAACAGGTTGCCTCAATGTGATTTCTCCAGCGACCCAACAAACTCTCCTAACCGCGCCTGCGTATGCTCAAGCGCGGGCATCTCCAACGTTTGCCCGCTCTCCGGCTTACCCTCTGTCCACCGCCCGGCTTGCGCCAGCAATTGCCACAGCGCGGCGTCTCGCTCGTTCTCCGTATGTGCCTCTTCTGGCGTGTAGAGCATGCTCGTTGCCAGCCTCAAACGCAGCGCCTGCGGCTGCTCGCCAAACGCGCTGCCGGGCAAGGTCGCGATATCCCATTCATCTAACAAATAATGGGCCAGTTGCTCGCTTGTAGCCACGCCCCGTTCAAGCAGCGCTTCTCGCCAGGGCGTGAAATCTGGATAGAGGTAGAAGCCGCCTGCCGGGCGCGGGCAGAGCGCCCCTGCATTGGTCAGCATTTCGTATAGCCTTGAGACAACATAGCCATGTATGCGCGCCGCTGCTTTTACATAAGAGGCAAGTTCGACGTTCGGACTGTATGCAACGGCGGCGGCTTCCTGCACTGGCGTGGTCGCCGACGACCAGATTTCGCTGGCAAGCGCGTGCACCGCAGCCATGAGTTGTTTGCCTGCCGCATTATTGCCAGGGATGGCTGCATAGCCAAGTCGCCAGCCGCCAGCCGAGAACGCTTTTGAGAGTCCACCCGTCACAATACAGCCCTCCGGGTAAAACTGCGCGGGGGAGACGTGTTCGCGCCAGCCGTGCGCCAGTTCCGCGTAAATTTCGTCGCTGATGAGCGTGATGCCATGTTCGCGCGACCAGTTGGCGATGGCTTGCGCATCCTCTGCTGAAAACATGCTGCCCGTCGGGTTGGACGGCGTATTGACGATCAGTATGCGTGGGTTGGCTCCCTCCTGGCGTGCTCGTACAAGCGCATCCGAAAGCGCCTGTGGAGTTAGTCGATGATGGTCGCGCGCGTCGGTCTCGACCTCAATTACCCGCCGGCCTGCCAGTCTCGCCTGCGGCGCATAGCTCACCCAGGACGGTACGGGCAGCAGCAAGTCTCCATCCAGCGCCTGCAACAACGTGTAGAGCAGGGGCTTACTGCCGGGCGCGGCGATGATTTGATCAGGTGTAAAGGTAATGTGGCGCGTGCGTTCCAGGTACGCGGCGATGGCCTTGCGCAATGCAGGTATGCCCGCAACGGGAGCATAGCCGGTGCGTTTAGCAGCGCGCGCCATGGCCTCAGCCAGCAGCGGATGCAGCGGAAATGATGCCTCGCCAAAACCAAGATGAATCGTTTTACGCCCGGCTGCTCGCCTTGCCGCCACTGCCTCATTCATAGCGAGCGTAGCCGAGCTTGCCATATCCTGAAGCGCAGGTGTCAATGTGAGTGGCGTGCTGGCCTGCGTTTGCGCCATCAGCGCATGTTGCTGTTGTGGGTTGTGCATGTGTTTCCCCTTGTGCTTCGTGTATAGTAGGGGCGACCCTCGCGGTCGCCCTGGCTCGTCTCTTCTTGCCGTCCTTCATCTCCCCTGCTCTATCGCTGACAGTGTAGCACACAACCGACCGGCTATCCAAACGCTCTTTCAGACGGATCCGTAGGGACGCGATTTATCGCTCTATGCTCCCCAGGTGGACTTGAAATCGCATGAAAGGTTTGATACAGTAATATGTGAAGTCGACATTGAAGAAGGAGCAAGTGTATGACCGTAGAAACACACAAAGAGACAATGGGCTTCCAGGCAGAAGTCAAACAACTACTTGACATCATGATTCACTCCTTATATAGCAATAAGGAGATTTTTCTGCGCGAACTCATCTCCAACGCATCGGACGCCATCGACCGCCTGCGTTTTGCTGCGCTGTCGGACGCTGCGCTGCTCGAGCAGGATACAGAGCTGGATATCCACGTCGCCTATGATAAGGATGCGCGCACCATCACCGTCACCGATAACGGTATTGGCATGACGCGCGAAGAGGTGATTGAGAATATTGGCACCATCGCCAAATCGGGGACGCGCGAATTTTTCCAGTCGCTGACCGGCGATCAACAAAAGGATGCTAACCTGATTGGACAGTTCGGCGTGGGCTTTTATTCCTCGTTCGTGGTGGCTGACAGGATCACGCTGACCACCCGCCGCGCCGGTATGGAGACCGACCAGGGAGTGCGCTGGGAATCTGATGGACAGGGCGAATATACCCTCGAAATGATTGAAAAACCGGCGCGCGGAACTGAAGTTGTTTTACACCTGCGCGAAGGCGAGGATGAATTGCTCAATGGCCATCGCCTGCGCTCCATCATCAAGAAGTATTCGGATCATATCGTTGTCCCTATTCTGATGAAGGCGGAGGAAAAGGATGAGCAGGAGCAGGATAAAGAGGAGCGCGTAAACAGCGCCGCCGCTTTGTGGACTCGCCCCAGGAGTGAGATCAGCCAGGAAGAATACAACGAGTTCTACAAGCATGTCGCGCACGATTTCGAAGATCCCCTGGCCTACGTGCATAGCCGCATGGAGGGAACGCAAGAATACATTTTGCTGCTCTACATCCCTGCGCGCGCTCCGTTCGACCTGTGGAACCGCGAACAGCGTCACGGCGTCAAGCTTTATGTGCGGCGCGTCTTCATCATGGACGATGCCGAACAGCTCATGCCCGGCTACCTGCGCTTTGTGCGCGGCATCGTTGACTCGAACGATCTGCCTCTAAATGTTTCGCGTGAGATATTGCAGCAAAACAAGCTCATCGATACTATCCGTTCCAACGCCGTCAAGAAGATGCTCGGCCTGTTCGGCGACCTGGCGAACAAAGAGCCGGAGAAGTATGCCACCTTCTGGAATGAATTTGGGCGCGTGCTCAAAGAAGGCATCGTCGAAGATCACAGCAACCACGAGGCATTGGCGAAACTGCTGCGCTTCGCCTCAACCGCGTCGGGCAGCGAAACCCAGGATGTCTCGTTCGAAAGCTATGTCTCGCGTATGAAAGAGGGCCAGGATAAGATCTACTATATGATCGCGGATAGCTACGCCGCTGCCGCCAACAGCCCGCTGCTGGAGATCTTCAAGAAAAAGGGCGTCGAAGTATTACTGCTCTCAGACCCGGTGGACCATCTGCTCGCGGCTGAGTTAAACGAGTTTGACGGCAAGCAACTCCAGTCTATCTCGCGTGGTGAAGTAGACCTGAGCAAGATCAAGGACGTGGAGGAACAGCCTGAACAGGAGCAGCAAACCGTCAGCGAAACCGGCGCGCTGGTGAATCGCCTGAAGGAGACGCTGAAGGAGCAGGTGAAAGATGTGCGCGTCTCAACCCGCCTGACAACCTCGCCCGCCTGCCTGGTGGTTGACGAGTACGATATGGATCCCAGCCTGCTGCGCCTGTTGAAAGCCTCAGGACAGAAAATCCCGACCATGAAGCCAATCCTGGAGATCAACCCGCACCATCACATCATCCTGAAAGTCAGCAATGAGACCGACGAGCAGAAGTTCAGCGACTGGGCCTTCGTCCTCTTCGATCAATCGACGCTCACCCTGGGCGAACAAATTGAAGACCCGGTGCGCTTCGTCAACCGGCTGAATGCGCTGCTGGCCGACATGTAGAGTGAAGCATGGGTGATCGCCCAATCACCCATGCTGCCCCATATATCTATCGCCATTATAGTGAATCATATGTTCAGGTATTTCGGCTATCCAGACTTCAGTTTCCCAGGCAATTTTCGACCTATGGCGTCCAAACTCGTCAAAGTCAAGGAAAGCGGAGATATAGACTCGTTTGGGAGTACAGTTCTTAAGCAACTTTTCCAGCTCAAAAAGGCGTTTATGTGAAACTGGTCCGTGTGATGTTACAGCTTCAATAAGATAAAGCAAGTTTTTAGCTTCATCATAGAGAATAATATCAGGCAATTTGTCGTGCATAGTAATTGGCACGCCCAGTTCTTCCAGCCTCTCTTTCTCGTAAATTACGAACTTGTTGGCGGCATCGCCCAGGTAGAGGATAGTTGAATCAGGCGTGAAACGCGGGCCAAAGGATTCAATAACCGCGATTTGCAACTTATTGTGCTTGCCAGGTGTAAGATAGACCTGGTTGCCGTCCGCCAGTTTAAGAGGTAAAGCTACCGCCTGACGGCTGCGCTGGTAATGTTCCCATAATGCGCCATGTTGCGCTAGAAAATTTGTGACTGTATCTTCCCACATTGGTGTCCCAAACTGCCGTAATACTTCAAAAGCTTCTTCTGTTAGAGCGTAGCAGGTGTTTGGACTGTTTGTTTGACGAGTAGGGTCATCTGGATTGCGATCCACTAAACGAGCCTGCTCAAACTGATGTATTACCTGTCGGCGTACTACCTCGCGAGTATTTTCTGCATAGATTCTACCGTAGTGTTGTTTCATGTAGCCCATTAGATTATGAATGGTGATAGGTTGCTTCGATATCTTTGTCCAGGATGTCGTTTCATTTAAGTTGCAGAGAGCTAGAAGCGTAAGTGCGCTGATTTCATTTTGCTGGGCAGGCGGTAGTCCCAGTTCTTGCAAAATGCGTTGCGCCTCTTGAATTTTACCCATTGATATCCTCGAATCTTTCAGTATTGGAAGTTGCAGATCGTCTTCCTCACTTCCTACAATTAAGTCCTTGCCAAGCTCTTCCATTACTGTTTGTTCTGTCGCATCAAAGTCCTGTTCAATTTGCCGGTATATTACGCGTTGGCCTATACGAATAAGCTGCTCTAATGGAGGTAAAGGTAACTTTCTCAATTCAGTAGCGTTCACTTGTGTATTGCCATTAGTGATACGGAAAAAGCGGTCAACAAGAGAACTATTGAGAAATGCAGCAATACCTGTAGCCTCTTCACTGGAAAGTGTCCCACCAGGGCGATAAAGATAATTGAGATGATTTTCTAATGCAATCAAATCTGTGTCAAACGAGCCTTCTGCTAAAACAGCAGCGGTTATACGCCGCTCTTCCTCTTTTGCGCTAAAACGTCGCAGGATAATTTGGGTAGTATTTTTCACCAGTAATTTTTGATCTGTTTCGCGAAGTACTCCTTGAGGTTTATCGAAATGCGCAAGCGGCCATTTAATGTCCATACGATGTACATGTTGGAGCCAGAGGAGCGGAACAGCTTTACCCGATTGAACATTTTTAACTGTTGTCAACATTTCTTGAGCGCGGAAGGGTACGACAGGTCCAGTAGATATTTCCATACCGAAGGTTGCCAGGCGATTGTTCCAACGCCTGAAGGCTTGCAACAGGTGTACATCGATATCGCTTGTTGGTAAATGGAGAACAGGGTCTTTTTGCTTCGTATCAATGATGAGCGGCCTTTGCAACTGCTGGATGAGCGGATGGGTGAGATCACTGATACCTCTACTTCTCGAGATACTTACGTACCTATCATCTGTAGCAGCAATGCCTTTTTTAACTCCGGCAAGAATGATATTCTCTTGCAGTACGTCAGCATCTTCAAAAGTCGACCGCCTCGATTCAAATAGATGAATTAATTCGGGGGTGATACTGTTAAGAAATTGTTGGCGAAATTGCTTAAAATATGCGCCGGATGCGAAAGACCGGGGAGTAATCGATATAAAATGTCCACCTATACGCAATGAAGATGCGGCAAGAGACATAAACATGGTGTATATATTAGTGCGTCCAAACGCAACATCTTTTACCAGCTTTGCCCGGCTATCGGTTTGATTGACTTTGAAATAGGGAGGATTGAGAATAGTAAGATCGAAAGGCTGTTCCGGCTGCAGGTTACTTGACCAGAGGGAATGGTGCGTAAGTTGCGTCGCCATTGCCTCAAGGAAATCCTGCTGGTGTAACTCAAAGAAGAGTTTTACTCCATGTTCGCGCAAATAGTCACGAGCATAGCCGAGTGTAAAAGAGCAGAGCATAAACAGTAGAGGATCAGATTCGTAGATAACTATGGTAAGCTCTGGTAACTGCTGCACTTTCGCTAATTCACAAACTGCGCAAGCGAGCATGCCAACTCCTGCGCCGGGATCAAGCACACGCATCTGATTGTGGAGCATTCCTGCCAGATTTGCCATATAACGAGCAACTATAGGTGGGGTGAAAAACTGGCCTGCTTCATGGCGCTGCCCCTCACTACTATGGTTTTTATACCAATCTCCAAGAAGCTGGCATACCTCGATAGGTGAAAGGTCTGAGGTAATCGTTGGAGCCAGCGTCCATGAAATATTCGGAGCTACTTTGCATAACTCATCCAATGGGAGTGTGTAGGTTTTCTGACCCCGCACTTGTTCCATGACCATGGCTTTTCCCCTGCACGTTTTGTAGAACAGTTGCTCTTGTTGCTACAATGCTACCATTTAATATACTCGTTCGCAATATGACCTGACTATTGTCTTGCCTTCTTTTCAAAATTCTCTAAATTCGCTGGTAGGGGCGACCCTCGCGGTCGCCCTGGCTCCCGGCACTTGACAGATACGCATAACCAACATATAATCTGAACAGAAGAAAACAACCGTAGAGATTCATGCTCTACCAGGAAAAAACGATGCTCAGCAAGCAATCAAACCGGCAATTTAGCTTTTATTATTGGTTTAGCCCTCCAGCATGATGGTGGGCCCTTTGGGCTGAGCAAAAATTGACCACCAGCATGCTGGAAGCAGAGGAAATAAAACCTCTGCTTTTTTATTTGGTAAAGAGGAAGGAATTAGTTTCATGATTATCGTCACCCGTAGCCAGGCTACCGGCGAAGAACACCGGCAGGTTATTGAACTGCTGCAGCAGCTCGCCGGTAGCCAGCGACCCATCAGCGCTACCACCATGCTGGAACGCCGGCTCATCACCATCGACGGCAACAACCTGGATGCGCAGGCGCACGCCGCGCTCAGCCAGCACAGCGCCGTCGAGCGTATCGTTCCCTTGCAGACGCCTTACCAACTGGTGAGCCGCGTTTTTCAGAGCGAGAATAGCCGCGTTGTGGTGGGCGATCGTCTCGGAGGTCAATCGGTCTCTATCGGCGCTGCCGCGCCCGTTGTGATTGCCGGGCCGTGCGCGGTCGAGAGCCGCGAGCAGTTGATGGAGATCGCGCATGCTGTGAAAGCTGCTGGAGCGCAGGTATTGCGCGGCGGCGCGTTCAAGCCGCGCACCTCTCCCTACCAGTTCCAGGGACTGGGCGTCGCAGGTCTGCATTTGCTGGCGCAGGCGCGTGAAGAAACAGGCTTGCCGGTGATCACCGAGGTCATGGAACCAGAGATGGTGGACGTGGTCGCCCAATACGCGGATATCTTGCAGATCGGCAGCCGCAATATGCAGAACTTCCCTTTATTGCAGGCGGCGGGAAGTCACCTGGCGCGCCGCCCGGTGATGCTCAAACGCGGCCTGGCCTCCACCATCGACGAGTGGCTGCTGGCGGCGGAATACATCGTAGCCGCCGGAAATCCCAATGTGATCCTGTGCGAGCGCGGCATTCGCAGCTTCGACACGCATACGCGCAACCTGCTCGACCTCACCTGCGTCCCCCTGCTGCATGAATTGACGCACCTTCCCGTCATCGTCGATCCCAGCCATGCCACAGGTCGCCGCGAACTCGTCCCCACCATGTCACGCGCCGCAATTGCCGCCGGAGCGGATGGACTGATCCTGGAAACGCATACAGACCCCAACAGCGCGTTGTGCGATGGTCGTCAATCTATCACACCTGAACAGTTGCAAACAATTGTGTATGAAACACGGCTGGTGGCGCAGATCATGAGCGCACCAGCCGTGTTTGAGTATGTGGCTTGATACGGCGCGGGATGTAGCGCGTTCATTGTAGGGGCGGGGGCGGTGTGGATGTAGGGTGGAGACCCTTGCGGTCGCCCTCGCGCCAAAAATGGGTGGTGCGGGGTGCGCTAAACGCTAGCCAGCACGCTCTGCCTCACCCCGTCAATAACAGCCTGTATCTGCTGCGCTGTCAGTTCGGGATACATGGGTAGCGAAATGATACGCTCGCACACTTCCTCTGTCACGGGCAGCATGCCGCGTGTGTAGCCGTAATGCTCGCATGCAGGCTGCAAGTGGATTGGTATCGGATAGTGAATGCCAGTGCCTATACCCAGCTCCTGCAGGTGTTTGCGCACCTGGTCGCGTTCGCGCACCTGAACCACGTAGAGGTAAAAGACATGCGAGGCCCGGGAACTGGTCGTTGGAACCTGCACGACAACATCCTTTAACTGCGCGCTATACGCCTGGGCATGCGCCTGGCGCTGCGCGTTCCAGCCATCCAGATAAGGCATCTTCACATTCAAAATTGCGGCCTGTATTTCGTCCATGCGCGCGTTCTCACCCATGAGATCGTGCTGGTAGCGCACCTTTGAGCCATGATCGCGCAGCATACGCATGGTTTCCGCCATCTCACCATTGTTGGTGACACAGATTCCCGCCTCGCCGTATGCCCCCAGATTTTTGCTGCAATACAGGCTGAAACAGGCGATATCGCCGAAACTGCCAACCCGCTGTCCCTGGTAGGTTGCTCCGTGCGCCTGGGATGCATCTTCGATGACGAGCAGATCATGCGCGCGCGCGAAATCCATGATCGGCTGCATCTCTGCCGGGTGACCGTACAGGTGGACGGGAATGATGGCCCGCGTGCGTTCGCTCAATGCGCCTTCCAGTTGTCGCCAGTTCATGGTATAGGTATCCGGCTCAATATCGACGAAAACGGGCGTAGCCCCCACCTGCGCGATGGCCTCGGCAGTGGCGATGAATGTGTGAGATACCGTAATTATCTCATCGCCGGGGCCGATATGACAGGCGCGCAGTGCCAGCACGATAGCATCGGTGCCATTTGAGTTACTTACACCAAACTCGCAACCGCAATAGCTGGCGAAGCTCTCTTCAAATTGCTGGTTTTGCGGACCAAGAAATAGCTGCATCCCATCCAGCACACCCTCTATGGCGGACATAACCTCCGGTTTGATGCTCTGGAACTGTGCTTGCAGGTCATTCAGTGGTATATGCATTAGACGTCTTGCTCCAATCTTTGCAACGTTCATTGCGATTATGCAGACGTTTGGAGAGAAGAATTCCAGTGAGCGGACTGGAGAGGGGCCCTGGCAGCGATCCTTCGCTGCGCTCAGGATGACAGGCTTTCTCTCCAAACGTCTGGATTGTGAGAATACTTTGACTTCCCCAATAATAGTATAACTCAGCGGCGTGTTAATTCAAGAGAGAGAAGGGGTAAAATCAGGTGAAACTCTTCTGCCTGCATCCAGAAATGTACACCACTTTCACAATGCTATTTAAATGTTGCTTACGTGAGGCTTGTGACCGCAAGGTATTGCCACTCCTCTACTCGACGGACCCAACGTGTATAGTAGGGGCGACCCTTGCGGTCGCCCTGGCAATCTGGAACTTCTCCCCTATCTACCGCAATGACCCAAATTGTCGCATATGCTCGCGCTCCTTTTCCAGCGCACCGGCGGGAAAACCCTGTTCGCCGCCCAGTTTGCGGGCTTGCAGGGTCATTTCTGCCGCTTCTTCCATGCTGATAATCAGGAACGCGGTCATGAGCGCATCAGGCCCGAAAGCCAGCAGCCCGTGATTTGCCAGCAGCACCGCCGGGGCGTCTGGATGCTGCCGGAGCTGGTCAAGGATGTTTGTGACCGATTCGCGCGAGCCGCGCGGCGCCCAGTCCGCCACGGGAATATCGACCGTGATGCCGAAGCGCAGCAGTGCTTCATACGCGCAGGGCAGCGGCTGGTGCGCCAGCGCGAAGCTTGTAACATGCGGCGAGTGCGTATGCATGACACTGTTCACATCCGGGCGCGCGCGGTAGACCGCCGCGTGCATACCTATAATTTCGCGTGTAGTAGGATCAAGCGTGCCTGAGACAACCTCGCCATCAAAGGTCACTATGGGCAAGTGTTCTGGCGACAATGACGATTGCAGCCCCGTTGATGTCAGCAACAGCTGCTCCGTACCGGGCAAACGCGCGCTCATATTGCCATGCTTGCTATGCGACATCACCCCTGCCAGTAATAGTCGCTGCACCGCCTCAACCAGTTGTTCTCGCAATACCATTGTGGAATCGTGTGCCATGTGCCTGTCCCTCCTGGTTCTTTTCTGATCTTGCCGCCCCATTTGACCGGCTAAAGCTACTCGGCTGTCCAGCCGCAATCGATGCTCTGGGCGCTGCCCGTAATACCACCGGCGGCATCGCTGCAAAGATAAGTCACAAGCTGCGCCACTTCGCGCGGCTCCAACAGGCGGTGAATTGCGCCATTCGCCACCATGATTTTCTCGACCACTTCGTCTTCAGGGATGCCGTGTATGCGCGCCTGGTCGGCGATCTGCTTCTCAACCAGCGGCGTGCGCACATAAGATGGGCAAATAGCATTGCATGTCACATTATACGCGCCCGCTTCCAACGCCGTGACGCGCGTCAATCCGACTAGCCCATGTTTCGCTGCGACATAGGCTGACTTATATGGAGATGCAATCAATCCATGTATCGAGGAAATATTAATGATGCGTCCCCATTTGCGTTCGTACATGCCGGGCAATACCGCCCTGGTGAGCAGAAATGGCGCGGTCAGCATCATGTCGATAATCAGCCGCCACTTCGCTTCAGGAAATTCGTGAATAGGAGCGACATGCTGGATACCCGCGTTATTCACCAGGATGTCAATCTGCCCCTCGGCGGCGATGGTATCGGCCACCAGCCGCGAAATATCGTCAGCGCTGGTCATATCAGCATACTGAAATCGCGCCCCCGCCAGTTCGGATGCGGCGGCCTGCCCCCTTTCGCGGTCAATATCGGCCAACGTCACCCTGATGCCTCGCTCCGCGAAATCACGCGCAATCGCCAATCCGATACCGGAAGCCGCCCCGGTCACAAGCGCAACTTTACCTGCCAATTCTTGCATAGAACACCTCCTCGCTTTATTTATACAACATTTTTAGCGATCACCCTCTTTACGATTCCCGAGAGCCCGGACAATCACAAAAATTCCTCCCGCTGTAACTCTCACCATTTCCAAATCGTTTGTATTTGGGAATGTAAGCGTACTTTATGATGGATAAACAGTTTGCTAAGAACTAGAAAGAACATGAAAGGCTATATCTGTGCAACAATATGATCATTCATTTACACAAAAACTACCTGTCAAATTCGCAGTTATCGCCGTTTTTGGCATCGCGTCATTACTACTGGGACTAGCCTTGATCTTCTTCGCTCAATATCACGAACGCGCTTATATATTTCTGGGTCTGGGCGCGGGAGGTTTCATTGGCGGGATTGCCGGGATCGTCGGAACAGGGTCGAGGGTCAAGGCGGCGCTGGGTTATGGGGCGATCGCGCTGGGCATGGTGGGCATGATCGTTGGTCTCAACTATCTGGCCGATCGCTATGGTCCGGCCCCGAACCTGGCACATGGGTACATTGCCATTGCCTTGAGCGCCGTTGCCATCCTGGCGGGGATCGTCTGGGCGCTGATCGCACAGCCCAGAGGCGGCATGGCCGCCTTTTCAAGTGTAATCACGCTGGGGGTGATCGCCTCAATAGGCATCGTGGCGCTGATCGCCGGCGCGGTCTACCTGGTCGTGCTGCAAGACCAGGGACACGCCTATCTCCTGCTCGGCACCGGCGCGCTGTGCCTTATCGGCGGTATCGCCTGTGGCATTTTCGCTCAGAGCAGAGCGAGTACCACTTCGCGCTAATATCTGAACATCCCATGTTTTCGCTCGCGCGCATACTCGATAAATGCCAATATTTCTCTTCCGTTCGTTACGTGAACGATATACCGATGGCGCTTTGGGTTGATAATGAGACTACGCTCAATCTTGGACAAATCTTTATGACAATCAGGACTGACTTTGAGGCTCTTCCGCGCTTTTAGTAAATTTCGCTTGCCTGGTAGGAGGTGATATGCTAATAAGTTAGCTCGTCTATAAGAGATTTTGGGGTCCCGACATTTTCTCCCTTGTTTTGCCCGCTAAGATCGGGAGAAAAATCTTAAGATCGTTCGCAGAGTGTTGAAAAACTCGAAAACGGTGTGCAACAAAAGATGATCTCACTTGCAAGCGTTCCTGAAGTCTGGCACTTCGTAACGCTTTCTGTAACGATTGCGAGACGGTGGTATGCTATGATATGGCTGAGAAAGACAGAAACCTGAGTCGTTGAGTTTTTCTCTCTTGAGAGGGAAAGCTGCATGAACCTATCGGAAACTGAACAAAAGAGCGCGAGAGGAGCGGTTGTCTCCTACACCGCGAATACGCACTTATCTGGCTCGTGGCTCATCGTGGCCCGTGCTGTGTGGTTGGCGCTGGTCATCCCCAGCCTGGGACTCTTTGTGGTCGGCCTTCTCGTGTCTTATCAGCAAATCCAAAGGTCGTGTGTTGATCTTAATTCATGTTACAGCGTCCCTGGGGCACTCACTGCAAAGGAGCTACAGGCGCTTTCTACCAGTGGCTTTTCTGTCAGTGGGTATGCTGCTCTACTCACCATCTTCTGGGCAATCATCGTAGCGATATGGTGCGGAGTCGGCTTCCTCATTTTCTGGCGTAGGTCTGACGACTGGTTGGCGCTGCTGGCCGCCTTTTTTCTCGTGATATTCGGTATAACTGCCTCAGCCAATACCTTCAATGCGCTGGCACTCGCTTCTCCTCTTCTCGCTTTGCCTCTCAGTCTGGTAAGCTTTCTTGGGGATATCTCCCTCTTGCTGTTCTTTCTGCTCTTCCCCAATGGACGGCTGGTCCCGCGCTGGATGGGACTGATCCTGCTGCTCGGCATCATAGGGCAATTCTTAAGCGATTTCCCTTCCATTACGTCACCTTTCAATGAGAATTGGCCGACCTGGCTGGTCTACCTGCCACTTTTCGTTCAATTTGGAGTCATCGTCTTTTCGCAAATCTACCGCTACAGACGCGTGTCCACTCCTATCCAGCGTCAGCAGACGAAGTGGATTGTCTTAGGAGTAACGGCGGCAGCGGGAATTCTCACAGGATTATTCGCCATAAGCTTCCCCTACATAAACAGTGTCCACTCAAATGCTTTGGTTGCACAGATTTTTGGCAATATCGTCTTCCCCGTTTCTTTCCTCCTGATCCCGCTCTCCATCGGGTTCTCGATTTTGCGCTATCGACTCTACGATATCGACGTGCTGATCAATCGTACCCTGGTCTATGGCAGCCTGACTGCTCTGCTCGCCCTGCTGTACTTTGGCCTCATTGTTGCTTTGCAAGCACTGTTCCAGGGGGTGTTCCACCAGAATAACGCGGTGGCTATCGTGGTCTCGACTCTCGTCATTGCGGCTCTATTTCAGCCCTTGCGCCGACGTCTCCAGGCGATCATCGACCGGCGCTTCTACCGCCGCAAGTATGATGCTGCTCGCACGGTGGCCACTTTCAGTGCTACGCTACGCAATGAGGTTGATTTAACGCAGTTGTGCGAGCACCTGCTCGCGGTGGTCGAGGAGACGATGCAGCCGAGCCACGTCTCGCTGTGGTTACGTCCATCGGAACCCCAGGAAAAACATCAGCTTGCTTGGAGAGGCAATCCTCCTGGTCATGCAAAGGATGGATGAAGCGATGAAAGTAGAAGTTTTGCTGTCAAAACTGCTGTTATCAGAGACGTTGGTTATCAAGCAGGTCGTTTCGTGCTGCTCAGCGTTTGGCGCGACTTTTCAAAACAAGACTCTTTGTATCCCGTACCCGACCTCTAACGCACCTCTTCCAGCAAAATATCCGCTGAGTCCCAGCTTTTGCAATCCAACCACAAACTGTGGCATGATAATTGAAGTACTCTAAAGACGTGTATGCGTAATCATTGTAAGGGCGGGTGTGGGGTGGACGAAGGGAGGAGACCCTTGCGGTCGCCCTCGTGCCAAAATGTGAAGAATGGTCAGGTGGTCGCCCTCGTACCCATCACGCCATCACGTCCCTACGAAATAGAAAGGAACCACAACCTATGTGTTACGATGACAAGGCTATTCCACCTGCACCACCAGGCAGCGCTGGCGCGGCTCATGGAGAAGAGATCGTTTTGACGGCGGCGGACGGCAATCGTTTTAACGCCTATATCGCGCGTCCCGAACATCCCGGCCGGGCACAGATTCTCATCTATCCTGATGTGCGCGGCCTGCATAACTTCTACAAAGAACTCGCTATGCGCTTCGCCGAGGTGGGCATCACGGCTCTGGCGATTGACTATTTCGGGCGCACTGCCGGTCTCACTTCACGCGACGAGCCATTTGAGTACATGCCACATGTGCAGCAGATGACGACGCCAACCTTCTTCGCGGATGTCAATGCCGCGCTTGCTTACCTGCGCACGGGAGAGGGAGCGCAGCGCGCAACTTTCATCACGGGCTTCTGCATGGGCGGCAGCCTCACGTTTGTTTCAGGCACCCGGGATTTCGGCCTAGCTGGAGTGATCGGCTTCTACGCCGGTCTGAGCAGGCAATTCGGGGCTATATCGAAACCCGTGCTGGAAATAGGAGCGGATGAAAAGTACCCCCTGCTTGGTCTCTTTGGCGGCGCCGACCAGGGTATTCCTGTAGAACAGGTGCATCAATTCGAGGAAGGGGTGCATAAAGCTGGCGTCGAGCATAAGATAATCGTCTACCCCGGCGCGACCCACAGCTTCTTCGACCGCCGCGCAGCCGAATTTGCCGAGGCGTCTACCGACGCCTGGCGGCAGGTGCTGAGCTTTATCGCGTCTCATACCCCTGGGGAGCCACTTGCGTAGTCATTGTAGGGGCGGGGGCGGGGTTGATGTGGGGAGGAGACCCTTGCGGTCGCTCTCGTCCTTTTGCCCCCGCCCTGGAAATCTCGCTGATTTAAATCTCTATCGTCGCCAGGTAGCGCGGCGCGCGCCGTATCTTCGTACACTGCTCAAAAGCGTAGGCCAGCTTGAGCAGTGTTGGTTCGCTGTAGGCGCGTCCCATAAAACTGATGCCCACCGGCAGTTCAAAGGCGTAGCCCGCCGGAACGGTGATGACCGGGTAACCGGCCAGGGCTGCCGGCTGCGCGCTGCTGCCGCTATGATGATCGCCGTTCACCAGGTCGATGCACCAGGCGGGGCTGGTGGTGGGCATGACCAGCGCATCCAACTGGTGCGCGTCCATCACCGCGTCGATACCCTCCTGCCGCGCAAGTCGCCGGTTTTCGGCCAGCGCGTCGCGGTAAGCAGTATCGTCGAGCGAGGTAGTGGCCTGCGCTTTGAGCATGACTTCCTGCCCAAAATAAGGCAATTCCTGATTGGGATGGTTATTGTTAAAAGTGATGATCTCGGCCAGCGTGCGCACCGGTGAGTCGATTAGCCCGTTAAGATAGGCGTTGAGGTCAGCCTTAAATTCGTGCAGCAGCACGGTCATCTCCGCTTCAGAGTCGGCCATTTCGTGCGCGGTCGGGATATCGGCGTTGTCGATGATCTCCGCACCCAGCGCGCGCATGCGTTCGATAGCTGTCTCGATGATTGCGTCGGCTTTCGCGCTGTAGCCGAAATAAACCTGGCGCGCGATGCCAATGCGTGCGCCGCGCAATCCATTTGCGTCAAGGTATTTCGTATAGTCAGTAAAATACTGGCTGGCGCTGCTTTGTGTAGCCGGGTCATGCTCGTCAATACCGGTGATTGCCCCCAGCAGAATAGCGGCATCGGTTACTGTGCGCGCCATTGGCCCGACTGTATCCTGACTATGCGCGATGGGCACGACCCCCGCGCGGCTGGTGAGGCCAACGGTGGGCTTGATGCCGACCAGCGAATTGATAGCCGAGGGACACAAAATTGAGCCATCTGTCTCGGTTCCCAGCGCTGCTGCCGCCAGGTTGGCGGCGATGGCCGCGCCGGAGCCGGAACTGGAGCCGCAGGGAGTGCGATCCAGCACATAAGGGTTGCGCGTCTGCCCGCCGCGGCCGCTCCAACCGCTCGACGAGGCATTGGAGCGAAAGTTGGCCCACTCGCTGAGATTCGTTTTGCCCAGGATAACCGCGCCCGCCTCGCGCAGTTTCCGCGCCACGAATGCATCTCGCGGCGCTTTCGAGCCCACCAGCGCCAGCGACCCTGCCGTGGTTTGCATGCTATCGGCGGTGGCGATGTTGTCTTTGATAAGGATCGGGATGCCGTGCAATGGCCCTCGTGACCTACCTGCGGCGCGCTCCCCATCAAGCGCGCCGGCGATTTCGAGACACTCAGGATTGATCTCAATGATCGATTTCAGCGTTGGCCCATGCCGGTCAATCGCCTCGATACGCTCAAGATATAACTCAACAAGTCGCTCAGCCGTGAATTGCCCCGCGTTCATAGCTGCCTGTAATTGAGCAATTGTAGCCTCTTCAAGTTGAATGAATGCTTCTCCATGTGCTTCGTTCATCGTCGAACTCCATTTGTTATAAATAATGCGGATTAGCAAAGTATAGCACATTCGATGCGCGACCAGGGCGGGGACCAAGGGTACGGGCATGCCCTGTACGGATTGTATACGAATCGGTGCCATGTTTCGTATAGGATAGGGGCGTGGGCTTGTCCCCGCCCTGGCAGCGGTCCCCGCCCTGGTCGCGTGCTTGCCCACTTACTTAATACGTTAGAAGGTAACACTTGCGGTCGCCCGCTTGAAGTGTCTATACTTGTACGTAGGCGAGTATATGGTTGAAAAAGGAGAGCAAGCAATGGCGTCCTGGTGGCAAAAGACTATTGCGGCGGCAGCAGGCATAGCCGGTTTGGCAGGCGGAGCATATTATTTCTTGTTGCGCCGCCCTCTGCCCAGGTACAAAGGCGAAATAAGTTTACAGGGGCTGCGCGAGCAGGTCGAAGTAATTACCGATCGCTATGGAGTGCCGCATATTTACGCGCAAAATGAGGATGACCTGTTCTATGCCCAGGGTTACGTCCATGCCCAGGAACGCTTGTGGCAGATGGAACTCAACCGGCGCATCAGTTCGGGCAGGCTCTCCGAGGTTTTCGGCGAATTCACAATCGAGGCCGACCGCTTTTCCCGCCGCCTGGGTATGCATCGTGCGGCAGCCGCGGCCGTCGAACAATTGCCAGCGCACAGCCTGCGCATCCTCGATGCCTACGCGCGCGGCGTCAATGCCTATATTGAGCAGAACCAGCGCAACCTCCCCGTTGAATTTACCCTGCTGCGTTTCAAGCCGGAACCCTGGCAAATAGCCAACACTATACAGTGGTCCAAGATGATGGGCTGGAACCTGGGTGGCAACTGGGAAACGGAGGTCATTCGCGCCCGCCTCGTTGCCAAGCTGGGGCCGGAGCGCGCCGCCAGGTTGGAGGCCGGTTACGACCCAAAACACCCCTTAATCATCCCGCCAGGCGCCGAGTACCAGGGTGTCAACCTCGGTATGCTGGAGCAATACGAACAGCTTAAACTATTGAGCGGATTTGGCATGCTGGGCGGCAGCAACAACTGGGCCGTAGACGGCTCCATGACCACCACAGGCTCCCCAATCCTCTGCAACGACCCCCATCTTGGACAGTTGGCGCCCTCAATCTGGTACGAGTGCCATCTTGTCGCCGGCGATATCGATGTCATCGGGGCCAGCTTCCCCGGCGCTCCGGGCATTGTGATTGGCCATAACCAGCGCGTAGCCTGGGGTCTCACCAACGCTGTTTCCGATGTCGAAGATCTCTACATCGAAAAGTTTCATCCAGAACATCCCGACCAGTATGAATATATGGGTAAATGGGAAGAAGCGCAGGTCATCCGCGAAGAGATTCGCGTCAAAGGCGCAAAGATGCCCGTTATCGAGGAAGTGCGCGTCACCCGTCATGGTCCCATCCTGACTACCTTCACGCCGCTGGCAAAGGATACCGCGAGCAGCAACGGCAACCAGGCGCATGAACTCCCATTGGCCTTGCGTTGGACTGGCCTGGAAAAACACGCCATCGTCTCAGCCGTGCAGAAGTTAAACCGCGCCTCAAACTGGGAAGAGTTTCGCGACGGACTGCGCGATTGGGATTTACCGGCGCAGAACGTAGTGTATGCCGATGTCGATGGCAATATCGGTTATATCATGGCCGGCGCCATCCCCATCCGCGCCAAAGGCCAGGCGCTGCTTCCCTCACCCGGCTGGAGCGGCGAATACGAGTGGACTGGCTACATTCCTTTTGATGAATTGCCGCAAACTTTCAACCCGCAGCAGCATTTCATCGTCACAGCCAATAACCGCGTCGTCGAAGATAGCTACCCCTACTACATCACAAACGAGTGGTGCAATGGCTACCGCGCGCAGCGTATTCGCGACCTGTTGAAGAGCAAAGCCAGGCTATCGCTCTCAGACATGGCTGTCATCCAGTCCGACCAGTATGCCTTGCCTGCTGTCGAGCTTGTGCCGCACATGCTTAAAGCTTCGGCCACCACCCCTGTTGAAAAGGCGGCTTTGGAAACGCTGCGCGCCTGGAACTACCTCCTCGCGCCGGACAGTGCGGGCGCAGCCATTTATAGCACTTTCTTTTTCAAACTAGAGCGCATCATTTTCGGGGCTGTGTTGGGTGATGAAGAAGTCGTGCTCAACAGCTATCTAGGCATAGGCACAACCATTCTGGCTCCGCAAAACAACTATGCCAGCCGCAGCAAGCCGCTTATAATCCGCTTGCTCAACGCGCATGACGATAGTTGGTTCGCCGCTTCAGTGATTGCCAACGGGCCGAAAACCTGGGATGCCGCGCTGAACAGCGCCTTTTACGCGGCAATCGAGGAATTGCGCGCCAAACTCGGCGATAACGTGGCTCGCTGGCAATACGGCGCGATTCACAAAATGTCCTACAATCACCCGTTAGGCCTGGTTAAGCCGCTCAACAAAATCTTCAATCGCGGCCCATACCCCGTCGGAGGGGATATCGACACCGTCAATATGGGCTCCTCGTTGACTAGCCAGCCCGAAGTTGTTCTCACAGTGCCCTCTTTCCGCCAGATCGTCAACCTGGCTGACCCCAAAGCCTCGCTCTCGCTCCATCATCCAGGTCAGTCGGGTCATCCTGGCAGCAAACATTATGACGATTTCATCAAACCGGCGCTGAGGGTAGAGCACCATCCCATGCTCTTCGAGCGCGCCATGATTGTAGAGAACGCGGAGGGTACTTTGCGCATGATGCCGCAATAGGGTGGCTATTTCTCCCGCGCCTTGCGCGCTCCCACCGGCTCAATCGGGGACTTCGTGCGTGCTTTGCGCAGTTTCGCGCGTTCTTCCCGCTTCTCTTCGCGGCGCCATTTCATCGCGTAGAAGAACAACTCGCGGAAGGCGCGCAATATCACGGCTGGTTTGGCTCCGGTGGCCTTGCCGCCTCGCCGGGGCAGGTGACGCACGCCCAACTGGGTGTAGCTATAACCGGCGCGCGTAAACTTGTAGAGGATTTCGGTGTTTATCATTGCGCCGCGCGTCTCCAGCTTATGTTCATGGAAGAAATCGGTGCGGTAAAGCTTGAAGGCGCAGTCCACATCGCGTACATAGACACCAAAGATCATGCCAACCAGGATTTTCCAGCCCCAGGCATTGACCTTGCGCATCCGCGTATCCTGGCGATCAACGCGGTAGCCAATCACAGCGTCGTACTCACCAATCAGGGGAAAAAACCGCTCCAGGTCCCGTATATCGAACTGTCCATCGGAGTCCATAAAGAAGACCAGGTCTTTTGTGACCGCCTCGAAACCGCTGACAAGGGCCGCGCCATAGCCTTGATTGACGGCATGATGGATCACCCTCAGGCACGGCTGCGCCCTGGCAATCGTATCCAGGATCATCCCCGTGCGATCCCGGCTGCCATCATCGACGACGATCACCTCGAAGTCCTGCATCCACGATGACAGCGTATCGATAACTTCATGTACAGTATGCGCAATCGCTTCCTCTTCGTTGTGCGCGGGCATAATCACCGAAAGGCTGTGTGTGGTGATGTTCTCCATCCAGGCTGAACTTTCCTGACGCTGAGTACATTCTACGCCATTGTAATTGCATAGGAATTATACCATAGGTTATCTGAGTCTCACCGGAACTCTTTTCTATCACGCTATCAAGACCCAACGCACCAGTTGCGAGCGCATCAACAGCCGGAGCCAGGCCCCTGGCGTCAAGCAGCCCAATAAGCGTCAAGTTAACGAAACCGTCGCCGTCCTGTAGGGACAAGGGGTGGGGAAAGGCGGATGCGGGGGCCTTGTGCTTGTCCTCGTCCTGCTGGGGCGTGCGCTAATGGACATCATGGACCTCTGGTGGAAACACCCTGCCCTCACGCGGGACAAGCGAGGCTTTTTGGCACATCGGCGCGGTCTGCACGGGCTCGGTGAGGGCACGAGGGCCACACCCAGACACCGAAGTGCCTGAAGGAATGCGGGAAAGAACGGCATCAGGGGTATAACGAGCAGGTCTTCAAATACTGCAAGCATCTTCCTGATTCAACTGCCAGAATACTTCCGACCCTCTCAAGCGGGCGGTGACCTCTTCAGGCATCTCCCCACAAGCCTTACACTGGATACTTTTTGAAGTTTCAATCCCTCAAGCGGGCGGTGACCTCTTCAGGCTTCCGAGCTATCAGTCCGGTACTCTAACCAACTGAGTGTTTCAATCCCTCAAGCGGGCGGTGACCTCTTCAGGCGGCGCATCGCCCGCGCGCGGCTGACCTGCCAACGGTTGTTTCAATCCCTCAAGCGAGGGTCGGAAGTATTAAGCAAGCGACCAGTAATTCGATGCCTTGACAAAAGGAAAGCTCACAAGCAGAGTAGTCAGTATCAACACGTCTACTCTCGTGACAAGGAGCTTTCAGCCATGATACCAGACTCCCAGATCTTTGACCAGTCTACCCTTGCTCGCTTGCTGGAACACGATGCCCTGGTGCAGCGCTATCGCCAGTTCTTCGCCCTGCTGGATTGGCGCGCGGTGCAGCAGCACGACGCCCGCCGCCGCGCCCCCGGTCCGTGTCCGCACCCACTGAGTGCCTACCTCAAAGCCTTTCTGATCCGCATCAGCGAAGGCAAAGCCTTCATGACGCAGTTGCGCACCTTCCTGGTGGAGCATCCCCTGCTCGTCCTGGAACTGGGCTTCCATCTCGTCCTGGACCCAACGCAGCCCTATGGCTTCGATGTGGCACGCACCGTGCCCAGTGCCCGTTGGCTGCGCGAGCAACTGCGCCGCCTTGATCCTGAGCTGCTCCAGACCTTTTTGCGCGGCACGGTCACGGCGCTGCAAGCTCAAATCCCGGGCCTGGGCGAGATCGTGGCGTTTGATGTCAAGCATATCTACGCCTGGGTCAAAGAGAACAATCCGCGCCAATCCATCAAACACGATCGCTTTGACAAAGACCACCAGCCTCGCGGCGATCCCAATTGTCGCGTCGGGGTCAAGCGCTCCACCAACCAGGAGCAGCCCGACGGCTCTTCCAAAGAGGTCAAGGAATATCTGTGGGGCTATGGCTCCGGCGTGGCCGCAGCTACCGTCCCACCCTACGGCGATGTCGTGCTGGCTGAGTATACCCAGCCCTTCAATGAGAACGATGTGACCTACTATCGTCCACTCTATCAGCGTGCCGTCGTCGCGCTGGGCTTCTACCCCACTCATGTTACCGCCGATGCGGCCTTTGATGCCTGGTACGTCTACGAGTGTGCCGCTCGCCACAACGGCATCGGAGCCGTGCCACTCAATCAGCACGCCCATCCCGTCTTCCAGCGCGACCCCGATGGCACTCCGCGCTGCCCCATCCAACTGCGCATGACGCCGACCTATCAATTCGAGCACACCAATGGCTATCGCGCTCAGCGCTTTCGTTGTCCACTCTTATTTCCGACCGCAACTGATCAGACCTGCACCCACGAGCAGTTTCTCAAAGGCAAGGGCTGCGTCAAAGATATCAACATTGAACTCGGCGGTCAGATGCGCGTCACGCTCAACCGCGACGATCCGCTCTACCAAGCCATCTACACGCAACGTACTTGCTGCGAACGCGGCAACAGTCAGGCCCAGGCGCTCGGCATTGAGCGGCCAAAAGTGCGCAATGGTCCCTCAGTCACTCATCTCAATACTTTAATCTATGTGCTTATTAATGTACGCGCTCTACAGCGGGCGAAATCCATGAATAGACGACTTCTACTCAGAGAATAGTTCCGACCCTC
>DATGGW010000524.1:0-22058 GCA_035308345.1 Ktedonobacteraceae bacterium
GCGAGTCATCGGCTGGGTGATGGCGGCGACCCAGGATGAAAACTGATTGAAACAGCCTTGCGTATGGCGCTACTTGGTCGGTATCCATCGGTGGGACTGCTGTTTCATTCTGATCGCGGATCGCAGTACACCAGTGATGCCTATCGAGCCGCTCTGGCGCAAGTCGGCATTGAGGTGAGCATGAGCCGGACCGGCAACTGTTACGATAATGCCGTCACCGAATCGTTTTTCGGGACGCTCAAGGGAGAATGTGTCGAACGCGTGTCTTTCCAGACGCGCGGACAGGCCAGGCAAGTCATCTTCGAGTATGTCGAGTGCTTTTACAACCGGGTTCGGCGGCACTCCTCACTTGGCTATGTCAGCCCGGTCGTTTATGAGCAGGTGATGTGTTAACCCGAATGTTTCGGGTTTCCACTAAAGTGGGTGAATCTCAAGCTTTCATAGGGCTACTGTGCAGTGAATGAAACGATACTCTCTCAAACGTATTTGAAGAAAAGGAAGCATGTATGGCAAAACAGGGGCCACTTTCTGGCCAGCAGGTGGCAAATAAATACCGGTTGGGTGAGCTACTGGGCAGCGGCGGTATGGGCGCAGTCTACAAAGCGCACGATATCCGCTTGAATCGCTCGGTAGCAGCGAAGGTAATGAGTCCGGTAGGTCCGATTTCAACAGCGGATCTCCAGGACTATACTCTGCTTTTTCGGGCGGAGGCGCTGCGGCTGGCAAACCTGAAGCATTCGGGTATCCCCCATATTTACGATCACTTTGAGGAGGCCACGAGCTGGTTCCTGGTGATGGAGTTCATCGAAGGGGAAACGCTGAAAGACTACTTGGAGCGGCGCGGCGGGCGGTTGCCGGTGGACGAAGTACTCAAGATTGGCATTCAGCTTGCTGACGTGCTGCATTACCTGCATACGCCTCAGCTCAACAAGCCGCCCATTATCTTTCGTGATCTAAAACCGGCCAATGTAATGATCGCGCCAGATGGTCAGATCTTTCTCATTGATTTTGGCATTGCTCGTCTGTTCACACCAGGGAAAAGCCATGATACGTTCGTTGCGCATTCGCCAGGCTATGCTGCTCCGGAACAATATCCACCCCATATGCAAACGACGCCGCAATCAGATATGTACAGTTTGGGAGCAACGTTGCATCATCTCCTGAGCGGAGTACATCCGGCCACCACTGCCAGCCCGGCGCTCCTATCTATCCAGCAGCTCCCTCAACTTGCTACGTTGATCGCACACATGGTGGCAATTGACGCGGCCCACAGGCCAGCAAGCATGGTAGAAGTGAAAGTGGCACTGCAACGCATGATCGACCGGACGGCTGTGCCCGCGCCGACCACTCCAGTTCCTCCAGAGTTTTTTCCCGCGACGCAGCCAGCTCAACCGGGGATGGGAACAGCATCTCTCGCGGGTACCCAGCCCGCTCTGGCGGGTTCTTCAAGTCGCAGCCCTTTCCCACCTCCGGGGAGATCAACCCCAGTAGCGATAGACACGCCGCTGAGAGGAACCACTCTTGTTACTCATAAGCATAGCACGTTGCTTGGTGAATATAAATATGGAGTGAATGCTTTAGTATGGTCGCCTGATGGACAGCGGATTGCCTCTGCTGGCGGCGGGATAGATGTCTGGGATACCATCACAGGAAAAACTTTGAAAAAATTGAATGGTAGTCCTGACGCTATTGTGTGGTCGCCTGATGGGAAGTACATTGTGGCTAGCCGTGGAGTCGGTTATGATGATAGGTCCACTAGCCATACAACGATTTGGGAGGCCAGTGGGAGTTTCTGGAATCGTAAGCAAGAGGAGGCGAGTTATTACTACTCTGATGCAGCTGCTGTGATAGTATGGTCACCTGATTTATCAAAAGTCGCTATTGTCGGTTCCCCTGATTTTAACCCATTGGAGGGTGAGTTAGGGGTAGGGGTAGTGTCATTGAGAGGTCACAAACTTATTTGCCGAGGTCGGCCTTGCAATGGCGATGCCATAGCATGGTCGCCTGATAGTACCCGTATTGCCTGGGGTGCTAGAAACGAGATTCCAGTGTGGGATGCCCGAAGTTCTCGGCAGGAAGGGCACCATCTTCTGACCTATCGGGAACATCGCAGCCCTATCGTTGCGGTGAGCTGGTCTCCTGATGGCAGGCAAATTACCTCGCGGAGTGAAGACGGCAGCGGCCTGGTTTGGGATGCTGGCAGTGGGCGGACAGTAGCAACTTTTACTGCTCCCACTGAGGAAAAAAGAAGGCTGGTTTCGCTTGTAATAACGACAAGAGAAAGAAGTGCCATATCGCCTGATGGAATATTAACGGCTGTGGCAACGGACGATGGGGTAGAACTACGGACGGTAGCGCGTGGTGATACAGTCTTTGTGTATCGGGGGCATTTCAGCGATAAGACTTCCCAGTATTGGAGTCCTAAAGTGCATGCGCTATCCTGGTCACCTGATGGGATACGCATTGCCTTCGCACGATTTGATGGGAGAATCTATGTCTGGCAGGCAATTTAACAGATTCATCATTTCACCACTCCAGGGGAAACCTGTTCAAATGATGCTTGACTCTGGTGGGCAGCATCCTCGAGAATGAAAAACCACTAGAGTAGAACAAATGAACCTTGTTTCTGCTTGTCGGAAGCTCTAAGATAAAGCCAAAATGAGGTGATACCTATGACCCAATGGGAATACGCTTACCTTCAGGCGAAAGGCTTCGCCGATTACAGTGGAGGAGGATGGCCAAAGCAGTACCTAGAGTGCACGTTTTGTGGGGTGACTGGTTCTTCTCAGCCAGTTCGAGCAAGTAGTGTTATCTCGATACTCAACGAGCTTGGCAAAGATGGCTGGGAAGCCTTTCACATTGAAGCGATACAAGCCGGGAGTATCTATTGGCTCAAGCGGCCTGCAAGTCCGTAGGAAGCCAACGCAGGATGAGCCATGTTTTTTCGCTCCGTCGGCATGAATGCGGAACGATATGGACCGTCTGCCCTGGAATGCCAACGGCTTTTTCTTTCGAGAGGTGCTACCCACCAGAGTCAAGCATCATTTGAACAGGTTTCTTCCAGGGGTCTGGTGAGGATGGTTCCTCGGTGACAGAGGTTTTGCGCCATTTTATATGACAAAATATGATGCTAAGAGAGGCTCATAAGAGGCACGCGCCACGTTAGCGTGACAAAATTAGCCGTTGCCTTCTTTCTAAAGAGCATCAAAGAGATGAGCTAAGATGACACGCCACATGATGAGTCAGAGGGTCTTTTTGGGTGAGATGAGGCTGGAACTGCTTCTAAGCTCTACAGACGCCACCACTTACTGGCAGAAACGCGCCAAGATATCCAACAAATGACAAAAGCACTCGTATTAATGAAGAGCGAAGAAAGACCTCAAGCCAATGGTACGACATCGCAAAAATGATGCTCCGAAGATGTGGTCAAGATTGCAAGTACGCATGACCATAACATATGTGGGCGTGTCCGTTGCCAGCGCTCTGCTGGTAGAACTTCTGCTTGCCTCGATATTCTTCTTAATTATTTTGCGCTTGCCATTCGTGGATCAGAATACCATAGATACGGCTAATCATGCTGCGCAGTTCTACGCGCTGGAAGCGGCTGTGCAAGCTGGCGGGACGACGCTCGACCCTCGCACTACTTTTCAGCCAGATCAACCTTTGTCACTCACCTTGCCAGCAGGAGACGCGACTCTTGATCCTAAGACAATAGCGTTTGCGCTGCTCATTGCCCCTGACGGACAGGTGCTTGCCAGTTCTGACCCAGGACATTACCCTCTCACGGCATCCGCCACTCAAAAGCTGCCGGGGCAAGCACAGATCATACGCAATGCTCTGGCTGGGAACGCGGGAAACACCGTAGTGGTCGCCTCACAAGGTCACGTCGCTTCCGTTGCTCAACCAGTTTTGAATAAGGAGAAGCAGCCGATAGGAGCGGTTTATGTACAGATGCAGCCAGTAGGAACATTTAGCGGGGGCGTCTTCTCGGTTGCGGGCGGTTTGCTCTTTACTGCGCTGTTCTGGCTCATCATCACAGCTCCTATCGGTGCGGTCTTTGGCGTGTTGGCGACGCGGAGCCTGGTACGGCGACTGCATCGCCTGGTGAGGGCTACCGGGCAGTTCGCCCAGGGCGACTACTCGCAGCGCGTCCAGGTCAGCAGGAAAGATGAGATCGGGCAGCTCGAATCGCAATTCAATCAGATGGCGGGACAATTGGTCGAGAGTATAGCACAGCAGCAGGTTCTCACGGAGCAGCAGGCGCGCCTGGAGGAGCGTGCTCGCATCGAACAGGAATTGCTAACGGCTCGATATATTCAGCAAGCGTTGCTGCCTAAAGCTGTACCTACCCTCCCTGGCTGGCAACTCGCGCCGTTCTATCGACCGGCAAGGGAAGTCGGCGGTGATTTTTATGATTTTCTACCCCTTGAAGATGGATGCCTGGGGCTGGTCATAGGCGATGCTACAGGCAAAGGGGTGCCAGCGGCCCTGGTTATGACGACGACCTGCACCATGCTGCGAGCCGCTTCTCAAGGGACGCTCTCTCCAGGTAAGGTGTTGGCGCAGGTCAACGATCTGCTCTCTGCAAATATCCCTTCGGGAATGTTTGCTACCTGTTTCTACGCCATTCTTGATCCCGGCAGCGGGCGACTACGTTATGCCAATGCCGGGCAGGATTGGCCATATCGACAACATAGCGGCGGCATCGCTGAACTCCAGGCGACAGGAATGCCCCTGGGGATGATGCCGGGAACATGCTACGATGAGCACGAAGCGATGTTGGCCCCTGGCGAAAGCGTTTTTTTCTTCAGTGATGGCCTGGTCGAGGCGCATAACCAGGGGCGGGAGATGTTCGGTCGGCCTCACCTGGCCACGCTGTTGGAAACGTCCTCAGGCGGGATAACCCTCATTGATGACCTGCTCGAAGAACTGGCAAGCTTTACCGGCGGGAGCGAGGAGCAAGAAGACGATATCACACTGATACTCCTGCGGAGAAGCGCTGTACCCTCGGAAGAGGAGATCAAGTTAATTTAAAATCGAACAGCGCTCGCAGGTAGTCATTCAGGAACATACCATTGGGATCGAGCGCGGCGCGGATGCGCCTGAAGTCGTGCCAGCGCGGGTAGAGCGCCGCCAGTTCCTGGGCAGTGCGCGTGTGCATCTTGCCCCAATGCGGGCGTCCCTGGTAGCGTTTGAAAATTTCCTCGATGTGCGAAAAGTAGGATTGGTAGGGCATACCCTTATACATATGGACTGCGATATACGCCGATGCGCGCTGGTAGGCCGGGCTGAGCCAGATATCGTCGCTATGCACAAAACGGCATTCCAGGGGAAAGTTTACGGCGAACTGGCGCTGCTCAATGCATTGCCGAATCTCGGTGATAACCACACGCGCATACTCTGCCGGTATGTTGTACTCCATCTCCTGGAAGCGCACCATGCGCGGTGTTGAGAAGAGGCGATGGCTGTAGTTGATCTCATCCACATTGGCAATCGAGTTGCCTGAGATTTTGCAGACGCTCCTGGCAAAGCTCGGAATCACACGGGATAGCGCGCAAAGCGACCCGTAGACCCAGTTTTCCAGCACAATCTTATTGAAGCTTCCCCAAAGCGTCACTTTGCTCGGCGGCTTATCGCCAGGATTGATGAACTTGGCCTGCACCAACTCCGTATAAGGAAACCAGAAAAATTCAAAGTGCGTATTCTCCTGCTTGTATTCTTCGAGGTGGTCAAGACAATCGTCCAGCTTTTTACGCAGTCCCTGGTAATGCAGGATTTTGGCAGGCACAACGCGCAGTTTAACCTTAGCGATCACGCCCAATGTTCCCAGCGATACCTGGGCCGCCTTGAAAATATCGGGATTTTCTTCGGGCGAGCATTCAAGCACTTCACCCGCCGCCGTCACCAGCGTCAGGCCCTCGACCTGGGTGGCCAGCGAGCCAAATTTGATACCTGTGCCATGCGTGCCGGTGCTGATAGCGCCCGCGATACTTTGCACGTCGATATCTCCCAGATTCTCCTGGGCCAATCCCTGCGCCAATAAAGTCTCGCCCAGCATCTTGAGCTTCGTCCCACCCAGAACTATTGCTATGCCGCGATCGGCATCAATCGACTCGATGCCCTGTAAATTGTCCAGCGTCATCAAGACATCATCGCTCTGGACGAGCGGAGTGAACGAGTGTCCAGAACCAACCACGCGCACATGCCGCCCATCACGCGCATAGAGGCCAATCCTTTGCGCGAGTTCATTCAAACTGCCCGGCATAGCGATCTGGCGTGGCTGCCCCAGCACCGAGCCCGACCAGTTCTGCCAGCGTTCCCCTTGTTTGACACGCATATTCTTACTCCATTTTTTAATGTATTCCAGGCCGGGCGACCATAAGGGTTTCGCCTGGCCTATGGCTATATGAAGCATTGACCATCGCCGCGATAGGTTGTTACCTCATCTACGATGGCTCCCTTGGATACGAGGAACAGGCGCGTAAAGCGTTCGCAGAGTTCACCAGCCTTGCTATGCCGCATAAATATCGGGTCACCCAGGTTAAGTTGTACAGGGCCATTGTAGCGAATGGGCGTCTGCACTTCGCCCGCTCCTTCGAGCGACACCAGCTTCGCGCCCTGCGGTAGATAGGGCTGCGGCTGCTTTTCCGGGCCAACCGAACCGGAGGCAATGTAACCACCTCCCAGGCAGGTATACAAACCTGGCCGCGGTCGGCGCACAATCTCGATGGCATAAGCTGCTGCGGGTTGATAGCGGAAGCCGCGATAGTTATCGAACAGCGAGGGAGAGTAGAAGCCCGATCCAACCGTAATTTCGGTCACAACCGCCTCATCGCGCGTCGAGTCAACACTGCCGGTACCGCCGCCATTGACAAAGCGCGGCACGATGCCAGAGGAGCGCACCAGGGCAACGAGCGCGGCGCGGCGCTCAGCTATTTCGCGAATTGAGCGTCGTTTGAGCCGCCGGATCAGGGCATTCTTAGTTTTTTGTCGAGGGAAGTTATCGCCTACACCGGCGATTTGTGCCTCGTAGCCCATCAACCCATCCAGCCAGACATGTTGAGATGCCTTGATGCGGCCCACAACAGGTTTCGCCTGCTCTGGCGCGCGTATCGGCGAACGCCAGACACCGAAATGCAGGCCGGGAACATCCATCGACATATCGATTTCGAGACACAGGGGTAAACGTACTCCATGTTGCGCAGCTATCTCTTCGATGCGCTTTACGTGTTCCACACTGTCAATCATCAGCGTGATTTGCGCGCCCTCGCCTGTCGCATGCGCAACGGCAGCGATGTCCTGCTCATTCCAGGCGGGATAACCAACCAGCAAGTCCTTGAAACCCTGCGAAGCCAGGTATACAGCTTCCTGTGTGGTGAAGCACATAATACCCTGAAAACTGGTATGGGCCGCGAAAATTCGCCGGAGTATGGCAACACTGCGCAGCGACTTGGAAGCGAGACGAACCTGTTTTCCATGCGCGTGAACAACAATCTGCTGGATGTTCTGGTCAAGCAGATCGAGATCGACAAAGGCTAACGGCATAGCATACCCGTTGAAAATTTCTTTGTAATAGCTATAGGCACGTTTACGCTCGGAAGAAGTCGTTTTTACGCTGGCATTTTCAATCGTTTGCTGCTCTTCGCGCTCGTTTCTCAACTGCTGGTCTGACACGATGGCTGCTCCTTGCTGGACTGAGACGATTAATCAAGATATGCATTATCGGATTGCATAATAGGGTACCGCTCAAGGTTGTGTGCATGTAGTTCATAGCGCCAGATGGGAATCTCCCGCCACTGCCAGGGCGTGCGCACAATCTCCTCAAGTGATGTATCGCCACACCAGTACTCAATCCCATATCTGGTCGCCCGATGCCCGATGACCACAATTGTTTTCCCATCATACTCTTGCAAGACCTCGCGCAAAAAAGCGCCTACGCGTTGGACGACCATCAACAGGCTCTCCCCGTGAGGAAACGGCTCAAGGATGCGCCGTGGGAATTCTTCATCTATCTGAGCTGTTGGGTATTGCGTCAGATCACCATAATCGCACTCACGGAGCCGACTATCTGGCACAAGAGGCAGATCACGCCCTGAAAAGGCGATCTGAGTGGTGGTCGATGCGCGCTGGAGGTCAGAGTGGAAGATCGCATCCAGCACTTCTGCTGTGTAATGCTGTCCCAGTTCCTGCGCCTGTTGCCGACCAAGTGGAGTGAGCGGCACATCAGCATGACCGGAAGCGCGTCTTGCCTCGTTATCGACGCTAGTCATATGGGGGGAGTAGAAAAGAATCAACATCACATACCAGCGATCTTGCAAACTTCACTCTTTCTTAGTGATAGAATCGCCTGCCGGAACAGGTGGCGAGGGGGGGGAAGCTATAAGCTCGGCGGCATCTTTTTCATCAAGTTCAGTATCTGGAGGAAATTCTTCGCTATGAGTCCTCTGGAAGTTAATCCAATAGGCTACGGCGAATGCCTGAACCAGCCCGGCAAGAGGCGAGGCGAAAATGGCTCCCCAGGGTCCGAATAGTTCTCCGCCGATGGTCAGAGCAAGCAAAGAGACAACAGGATGCAATCCCACCGCCTTCCCAATCAAGCGTGGCGCCAATATATAGCCCTCAAATATATGTACAAGAATAAAGTAGGCCAGCACCAGGACTGCTGTCAACCATCCTTGCGTCAATGCTAGCAGGACCGCAATTGTGCCGCAGACGATAGTTCCCAACACCGGGATAAACTCTGTTATGAAGGAGAGTACTCCAAGCAAGATGGCGTATGAGGATAGACCTAAAACAGCCATCCCTGCACCCACAATTGTACCTATGATCAGACACAGCGTAAATTGCCCGCGAATATAACGCCCGACCACATGCTGCAAGACCGTGAAAAATGTATTGATGTTTCCTTGCTGGGAGAGTGGTGAATTACTGCGCAGCCAATTGATGGCACGCGCGCCATCCACCAGCAGATAAATGCTGATTACGACGGTGAGCACGATGTTGATCAGAGTGCTCGCAACACCACCGATGATAGGTAGGATTCCGCCGGCGACAGTGGCAGCAAAGCCGGTCAATTGAGAGCTAAGCTGCTGCGCTATATTCGTGATCTGAGTGTGCGATATACCAATGCTCAACAGGATTTTCACTAGAGGCGAATCTTGTCCATTGGCGCCGGACTTCAATAATATCACGATACTTTGCGCGAGACTTGATAGTTGCACGACCATTGTCTTGATAATAAGATAGAGAATCAGGCCAAGCAGCACAAGCATGATCAGATAGACTGCGACAATAGCAAGAGCACGAGGTATCACGCGCTGGAAGATCTCAACAAGAGGGATAATCGCGTAGGCGATGAGAGCTGAGACAATGAAAATTAACAGGGCTGTGACAATATAGCTTGCTCCCCACAATAGCACGGCAATCACAGCGATGGCTGCCAGTATGGTCAGCAGGATGATCAGCCGTCTTGTCCACAAACTGGTGGAGGTGGTGCCATACTGTGCTGTCCCGCGTCTAATGGGATCTGCAGGCATGCCTCTTGTCTCCTTTGCGCATGATAATTATCTTTCATTTCACTCCACTATATTATGCACGTCAAGATATGTCCATAGCTTTTCCTGAGAACCTTTTTCGTGTATACTGTACTCGTGAAAACAAACGATAATCAGCAAAGGATTATCATCCATGAAGTTTTGCTAATATTCTCTCTGCGCTCGTAGCATCGCGCCAGGCGGCTACGGCTCTCTCACACTGCGATCTTTGATTTGTAATGAATGGCCCCGGATGATTATGGGCCATTTTGCGCTCATTTCCGGCTGGCTGCCGGCCCGTCGCCATGTTTCCTCACTATAGGTTTGCGTGCTGCTGCGTCTGGCGACATACTGACTCTCACAGGGTCGGAAGTGAGCAGAAAAAAGGAATATTCACGCTCATGATCGCGTCTTCAGTGAAACGCATGAAATTGGTGCGCGCCTTAAAATCGCGCCCCTATGCCATGATCTGGATCGGTCAGACCATTTCGAACCTGGGCGACGGCGTTTTCTATATCGCCCTGGCCTGGCAAGTTCTCCTCATGACCCATTCCGCCACGGCCATGGGTGTCGTGCTGATTGCAGGTATGGTTCCTCGCCTGATTTTTGTCCTGATCGGAGGAGTGACGGCGGACCGCCTGCCGCGTCGCCTGATTATCCTCTGGTCGGATGGTGGACGCGGCGTGGTCGTACTGCTCATCAGCATTCTGGGCTTTACGGGCCACCTGCAATTCTGGCAGCTGATGGTCGAAGCATTGATCTTCAGTGTCGTCGATGGCTTTTTCAATCCTGCCATCATGGCGATTACGCCTGATCTGGTCGAGAAAGATGACCTGGCCTCGGCCAACGCCCTGATTTCACTCAGCAGCACCCTCGCGCAACTGCTGGGTCCTGCGCTGGGAGCCGGCTTTATCGCACTGACCGGCCCGATGGGGGCTTTTGCGGCCAACGCTCTGAGCTTTTTTATCTCGGTGGCTTTCCTCCTGCCCATCCGCATCCCAGAGCGGCATGTACACAAGCCCCTTGAGATCCAGGAACCTGCCATCGCGGGAATGCAAGTTGAAGGCACACAGGCCATCGAGGACATTGCAGAAGAGCAGCCGGCAAAACGGCGAGGCATGATGACGGATGTCCAGGAGGGCATGGTTTATGTGCGTAATTCGCGCTGGCTGTGGGTAACAATTATCAGCGCGGCCATCGGGAATGTGGGCATTATGGCCGCGCTGGTAACGTCCATGCCCAAGCTGGTTCACGATGTCTATGGCCAGGGCGCGTGGCTGCTCGGCTTGATCGGCTCGACTGAAGCCGTCGGTTCAATTCTGGCCGTGTTCTTGATAGGACAGGCCACGCGTATGAAGAAGCGCGGACTACTAGCCTACCTTTCAATCACTTTGAACAGCGCAGGCCTCCTGATTTTCGGTCTACCGTTCCCGCGCGCCGCCGCGCCGGTCATCGCGCCGCTGGCCAGCGTGCTGGTAGGCTTCGGTATTACCTTTTTTAATACGGTCTACTTCACCATTCTGCAAGAAAGGATCCCCAGCGATAAACTGGGACGCGTCATCAGCCTGGATACGCTCGGCTCCTTCGCCATGATACCCGTTGGCGAGGCGGTGGGCGGCATCTTGACCGACCATATCGGACCGGCCCTGGTCTTCATCATATTCGGCGCGTTCAACATTGTGAACAGCTTGATTCCCCTGCTGGTGCGCGAGGTGCGCGAGACGGAGTGAACGCCTTCTTTGCCGTTACGCACCGGCGGCCATGCCAAGACTTCATAAAGGTGAGATGCTGCTTATACTGCGCGCAAGACAGGTATCTCCCGCCTGATCTCGAAGAGTAGTAATTGATGCGCTTCGCGGATGGCGGCTTCTACTTCAGCGGGAGTTTCGCCGCGCGCAAAGATAAAGCCGAGGTAGCTGGCGCCCTCAGGTAGGGGAACAAGCTGATAGTTCAATTTAGCGGTGATCTCGATGCCGGTGACGAGTGGTACCTGTCGCGCTTCCTCGACGCCATGCACTCCCTTAAGGATACCTGCCGATGGAATGGGAATCATCATCACCCCGGCAGCGTTGTTTGCACGCTCAACAGCCGCGATCTCTTCGCCGGTGGCATGGCGCAGGATTAGTTCCTCAAGACACATACCGGAGCCAAATTCCAGGACGGTTGAGCACAACCCACCGATGGACCGCCCTGCAATTTCCAGCATCCAGGGGCCTCGTTCATTCACCCGCAATTCGGCATGCACCGGACCCTCATGCAGGTCAAGCGACGCGGCTGCAATTGAGACACAACGCGCAATGGCCTCCTGCGTTTCAACAGGCAGGCGCGAGGGAGTGATATAGATAGTCTCTTCAAAGAAAGGACCATCCAATGGGTCTGGTTTATCAAACAGGGCCAGCGCCTTTAATTGCCCATGCGTCAAAAGTCCCTCAAGAGCGACCTCGAAACCCGGGATAAAGTCTTCCACCAGGAAAGCGGTTTCAAATGCTGAGTTGCCCTCGGAGATTAATAGACGTTTGAGCCGTTGAAAAGCCGCCACAAATTCGTGGGGATTATCGGCGCGTATCACACCGCGACTTCCGGAAAGACGCAGTGGTTTGAGCACGCAGGGATACTCCACCTGCCCGGAAATCCAGGCAGGATCATCGCGCAGGTAGAACGGGCGAAAGATGGGACAGGGCGCGCCACCTTGCGACATGAGAGTGCGCATCAGTAACTTGTCGCGCGCCGCCTCAGCCGCCTGTGGTGAGTTGTGGGCTAATCCGAGCGCATCGCTGGCAAGCGCCGCAAGCTCCGTCGCGCTGTCATCCACCGAAAGCACAGCATCGATAGGATGCTCACGGGCATATTCGACGATAGTGCGTATCGATGCCTGCGCATCGGCAAAATCCAGGCCGAGTGGGACATGCCAGTATTCGGAGAGCGTTTCCGGCAGATCGATGCCGACCACAACCGCCAGGTTCAGTTTTTTTGCCGCGCTCAAAAATGCCCCCGCACGGTAAGTCGCGGGCGACATGAGGAGCAATACACGCTTCGGCTCGTTTTGCCTGTCAATAGTCAATATCGTATTCATACGCATATGCACTTTCATACATTTTCAGTTTTATAGAAGCCAAAAATCCAGACAAATAGGATATTTGCTCATACCGCAGTCGCTTAGCCCCGTCTATATTATGACACATATTGTACCCTTGCATGACAGGAACGCGAACATACCCGCCCATTTTTATCATCTGGATATGCCATAATGGAAGAAAAATATGACGTTGATAACAGATCGATGATAAAAAAAGGAGAAAGGAACACGAGAGCATGAGATCTCTCAACGAGCCATTGGTCAGCAATGGCTATACACTGGCAATGACACCGGAGAGATTGGGCTGGCTTGAGCCGACCGATGCAGGTCTCCCACTGGAGCAGTTGCGGGAAAAGTATCGACAGAACGGCTACCTCTGGCTGAAAGGGTTCTTTGATCGAGAAGTCATTCTAGACTTCCATCGTTTTTTCTTTGAGACTATCTTGTCTGGAACGAAAACGTTCTTTGAGATCGTCAGTTCGCAAGAGTACGAGGATTTCTGCACCATGCCCCGTCTCTGGAACTTCTACCAGGAGTTTCTGGAGGGACAACCCTACTTGCATAAGCGAAAGATTATTCGCTTCACCCAGCCTGGCGAGGATCACTGCACGGGCGGGCACTACGACCTGATCTACCTGCGCGCGGGAACCGACCGATTCTGTACCAGTTGGATACCACTTTGTGATACCCCGGTCGAAATGGGAGGCCTGATCTACCTGGAGCGTTCAGATGCGGTAGGACGCCAGATGGAAGCCGAGTTTCACGTGAAGAACGCCAATCTCCCTCCTGAAGAACGCATCAGCGCCTTCAACCGCAACATGCGCGAGAACGGCTGGATCAGCACCAACCTCGTGGAAATGGCTGAGCGTTTCGAAAGCCGCTGGCTGATCGCCGACTATGAGGCCGGAGACATGGTGATCCACAGCCCCTATATGATCCATGCCGCGACCTTGAACCACGACCTATTGGACCGTGCGAGGCTCTCCACCGATATTCGCTACCAGTGTGCCGATGACCCGATCGACCCACGCTGGGTCAAAAACTGGACTCTGGACGACAATTTATAATAGCAAAGCATTGCGATGTGATATACGGTGAACAGCTATACTTCCCGGTCTTGTTTTACTTCAACCTGCAAGCCTCTGGATTTGAGGGCAGCCGCCAGCACGAAGAGTCGTTCATCGCCATGCACTGTCCACAGCAATTCAGGGCCATCCCAGTGACATTCAAAGTTTCCCTGCCACTGTCGATGCTGCACCCGCCCCTGGTAATGCCATGCGGCAGCGCCAGGACGGCGGTTGTTAAATCCCAGGCCAGCGCCATCGATGCTGGCAAAATCCTTGCTGCGAAAAATAACCTTCATCATGGTTCCAATTAATTGCAGGAGAAGATAAGTCTTTTTATAGATGATATCATACGGGGAAAAGCCCTGGAGATTGCATGAAGGGCTTGCATTTTCCGGCTTAAACGTTACAATGTGAACGGACAAAACCTAAGGAAGGAATTACTATATTCATGGAACGTACACTGGTACTTATCAAGCCGGACGCCATGCAGCGCGGCCTGGTTGGCGAACTTATCCAGCGTTTTGAGCGCAAAGGCTTAAAGCTAGTTGGCATCAAGATGATGACTTTATCTGATGATTTACTGGACGAACACTACAGTCACCTGGCCGGGCGTGACTTCTTCGCGGAAATCAAGACTTTTATGCGCAGCACCCCCATTGTTGCCTGCTGCTGGGAAGGGGTCGATTGCGTCGATACGGTGCGCGCGATGTGCGGCATTACCAAAGCGCGCGAGGCCGCTCCCGGTACTATACGCGGCGACCTGGCTATGAGCGTGCAGGCCAACCTGGTGCATGCCTCCGATTCACTCGATACGGCAGAAGTGGAAATTGCGCGCTTCTTCTCGACCGACGAGTTGTTTGAATACGAGGACGTGCTGAACCCGTTTATCTATTCTTCACGCGAGAAGTAAGCAGCGAAAGAAAGCGACTGACATGATGCCCGACCAATCACCTTCTCAATTGACACACCTGGACGAGAGCGGCAATATCCACATGGTGGATGTGACCGAAAGGCTTGAGACGGCGCGCGAAGCCATAGCAAAGGCGCGGGTACGCATGCAGCCGCAGACGACGCGCCTGATCGAGACCAACCAGGTATCGAAAGGGAGTGTGCTGGAGGTAGCCAAGATTGCCGGCATCATGGCAGCCAAACAGACGCCGCAGCTCATCCCGCTCTGCCACCCGCTGCCCATGACACATATTGACCTGCAATTTATACTCGACAGCAAGCAGGGGCTGATCTTCATCGAGGCACGTACGCGCACGCATTACAAGACGGGAGTAGACGTGGAAGCTCTCACCGCCGCGACGGTGGCCGCATTGACTATCTACGACATGTGCAAGGGCGTCGACACGACGATTACATTGGAGCAGGCATACATTGCGCTCAAGAGCGGTGGCAAGAGTGGCACGGTCGAGTTTCAACCGGTGTAGGTAGGGAGCACTCTATGTCCACTTGCCATTACAGAGCAAGGGACATACTATGAATAGGGTTTTTAATTAACCAATTATCTACTACCCCTATTGGTCTGGCAGCCGAAAGAAGGTGGAACTTGCCGACGCTGGTTTTTTTACTTGACGTAGATAATACACTGATCGCAAATGATGACGTCAAAGCAGACATTGATGAACATATCAAGATACAGATGGGTGAGCAGCTAACAGCACGCTTCTGGGAACTATATGAGCAGGCGCGCATAGAATGCGAGGTGGTCAACATCCCGCTGGCGCTGGAACGACTTCGCTCCGAGACCCCTCTGAATGTGCTGGACGATGAAACCTACCGGCACGTTCACTCTATCTTTGATAACTATCCATTCTTCGACAAACTGTACCCGTATGCGCTGGAGACCCTGCGCCATCTCAGTACACTGGGATTGACAGTGATCGTCTCGGACGGGGATATGTTCTTCCAGGCTGAAAAGATTTATCGCAGCGACCTGGCGGAGGCCGTCGAAGGCCACGTGCTGATCTACAAACACAAGCAACAACACCTGGACGAGATCAAGGGTCTTTATCCTGCTGACCACTACGTTATGATCGATGATAAGCCGCAAATTCTCGCGGATAGCCGGTTGATTATGGGGAATGTACTAACCACGGTGTTTGTCGAACAGGGCAAATACGCCGTGAATCAACACCCTGGCGATTTTACACCGGACATCAGCATTTTACACATTGGCGATCTACGCAACTATACTGCCGCCCAATTTTTGAAATCGTAATTGCTAACACAGGAGGATTTTCACCATGCGCTACCATATCAAGGAAAGAGCCTGGAGCCTCACCGAAGCTTTTGTAGTCCGCGACCAGGCAGGCAATGCCGTCTTCGAGATTCGCGGCAAATTCTTCCATATCGGTGATAACCTGGAAATGTTTGATATCGGCACCGGGCAGGAGCTGGTTCAAATCAAGCAGCGGGTGATTTCGTTGATGCCGCACTACGAAATCGACCGCATCGGCATGTTCTCGGCCAGCATGCACGAGCAGTTCCACTTTTTCGGCGAGAAATTTAAGATCCAGGCCAGCGATGGCACTGACTTCCATGTTCAGGGTGATATCTGGAACTGGGATTTTTCCTTAAGCGATGGCTCTGGCAACTTATTGGCCCAGATAGGCCGCCAGTTCTCGCTCTTCCGAGACAGTTACGCCGTTGATGTCGCCCAGGGCGTCGATGCGCCTTTCGTGATCGCGCTGGCAATCGTGATTGATATGATTCGCGAACACCACGAACAAAGGCGATGAAGCGATTTTCGCTAACCATAGTCATATGATATGATGGAAGCGCATCAAAAAACGCCATAAGGATGTATCGTACCATAATGCACAAAAAACCAGGTGCGCTGCTCAGCATGAGCGCGGCCGCAAAAAAGACACTGCTGTTAGATGTCTTTAAGCGACGGCGCATCGAAGCATGCGGGGTGTTGATTGGAAGTATCGACGAAGCTGGCAACTGGTTTGTCGAAGAGGCATATCCACTGCGCAATCCTTTTGACTCACCGGTCTACTTTGAATTTGACCCGGAAGATCTGCTGAAAGTTGATCTTTTATATCCCGGACGAGTGATTGGCGCGTATCATAGTCATCCGACCGGTTTTGCAAAGGCCAGCAGCACTGACCGTAACAACATGAAGCGCGTGAATGTAGATCAGCGTATCCCATGGGTCTGGTTGATCGTAAGCGGGCCTTTTGAGCGCATTCCTGCGTTATTACTGAAGGAGCAACATCATCAGGGCAACTTGCCTGCATCTTCGATCATCGCCTATCATCATTACGCGGATGTTGGACTGCGACAAATCGACCTGCGCTTCGAGGATGAGGAATTAGAGTAGCCATGAAACGCCAGATGCGTTATAATGGACGCCAATAAGATGTTCTAAATAACACGCTATTGAAAGCTGAATGACAGTATCAAGTGTTACTACATATAACATTTTGATTGAGGTAGAGGGAATGAAATGCCCAAATTGCGGGAATGAGTTAAACAAGGACGAGGTTTTCTGTGGACAATGCGGCGCGCCCACCAGGCCAACGGGTCTGCCGACAGAGATGGTTCAGACACCACCTCCGCGCAGCGGGCAACTCAATAACGCATACAATACACAGCCAACAACGCCTAATACCGGATATGCTGCTGGTACGCAATCACCTTCATACCCTGCGGGAGCATTACCGCCCAACCCTAACCAGTCGGCTATGCGCCCTCCTGGCCCGCGACAGCAGGGCGAGTTCTACCAGGATGAAACCGAAGCCATGTCTGTTCTGCCAAATAGTGGGCAAAACTACCCGGCAGGCTATCCTCAACAGGGCTACCCAGGTATACCCGTACAAGGAGGAATACCACCCGTCGCGGGTCAATACGGCCAGCCCATGCACACAAGCAATTTTGGTGCCCCCGTTTACCCACAAGCGCCAGTTTATCAGTCTGGACAGACATATGGGTCGCGTCCGGAACTGACACCGCCGCCAAAGCGCAGTAATAACGTGGTAATGATTATTGCTATCATCTGTCTTGCGTGCGCCATCATCGCCGTGAGCGCCTTCGGCATTCTTTACCTGGTGCATAAAAACCATCCGATCATCGCCAACACGCCTACGACAGGCATCACAGTGACTACCGTGCCCAGTCCAAGTCCATCGCCCAGTCCCAGCCCAACACCGAGCCCCAGTCCATCGCCCTCACCATCGCCGTCTGTAACGCCCAGTGCCACACCTGACACTGGATTCTCCTTCTGTGACAATGCCTGCGTCCAGAACGGCTTTCAGGTCGAATTTCCCAATGGCTGGCAGCAGAAAATTCAAAACCCCACATCGATCGAGTTTAACAATCCCGCGCAAGTCGATGTCTATGCCATTTTCAGAACGCCCGGAGCTACCTCGGATACAGTCAACACGCTAATCAACAACGATCTGACATCCAACTATGCCTCAAACCCCGGCTATACGGCGCCCACCACGACTTCTAATGCGAATATTGGCGGAGAAAACTGGACCTATGCGATCGCTTCCTACCAGCTTAACGGCGCGCCTGAGCAGGTCCAGGTATATGCCACCCTGCACAATGGCAACGCCTATATTATCGAGTTGCAAGGGCCAGCCTCTCAATTCGCTGCATTCTACTCTACTGACTTCCAGAGCATGCTCAACCGCTTCCAATTCCAATAGCCGCAATTTGACTAATAACCTTCCTGTAATGTAGCATAGCAGGGACGCGATAGCGGACCACGTATTATGTTAGGATGAGCAGAAGGGAAGCAGACATATGGCGGTACTGGCAATCATTGGAGCGCAATGGGGAGATGAGGGCAAAGGCAAGATTGTAGATGAATTATCGATGCGAGCTGACTTCGTGGTACGCTACCAGGGTGGCAATAATGCGGGACATCGCGTGGTGCATGAGAAGGGCGAATTTGCTTTTCGGCTTGTGCCATCTGGCATTCTCTTTCCCAACACAACCTGCGTGATTGGCAACGGCATGGTCGTCGATCCCAAAGGCTTGCTTGACGAAATGCAAGAATTACAAAGTCAGGGTATTGATACTTCGCGCCTGTTCATCAGCGAACGAGCGCACGTGGTCATGCCCTATCATTTTTTGCTCGATAAGATGGAAGAGGAGGCGCGCGGCGCAGACAAAATAGACAGCACCCAGCGCGGCATCGGTCCTGCCTATGTTGATAAACACGCGCGCATCGGCATTCGCATGGCGGACTTACTGGATGTTGATACTTTCCGCGCTAAACTGGCCTCAATTCTCCAACAAAAGAACCGCATGCTGACACAAATCTATGGTCAACCTCCACTCTCTCTCGAAGAAATACACGGCGAATATTTTGGCTATGGGCAACGCCTGCGCTCGCATATCGCCGACACACAGGCCATGTTGCACGATGCGCTTTTCGAGCGGAAAACCATCCTGCTCGAGGGCGCGCAAGGAGCATTGCTCGACATTGACTTCGGCACATATCCCTTTGTAACTTCGTCCATGACGATGGCTGGTAACGCTTCCAGCGGCGCCGGTCTGCCGCCACATTCTATCGACCGAGTGATCGGCGTCTACAAAGCATACATTACCCGCGTCGGTAGCGGACCTATGCCCACCGAACTTTTTGACGCGGCAGGTCAGGAGATGCGCGATAGGGGTCATGAATATGGCACCAATACTGGCCGAGTGCGCCGCTGCGGCTGGTTTGATGCCGTCGCGGGGCGCTTTGTAGCGCAATTAAACGGCCTGAATGCCGCGGTGATTACGAAACTGGATGTGCTCGATACTTTCCCCACCATTAAAATCTGTACCGCTTATCAACTACGCAGCAAGCTCGTCCATAGTCTCCCCGCCATCCAGAGTGACCTGGCAGCATGCGAACCGATCTACGAAGAGGTCGAAGGCTGGCAATCTGATACGTCGAATATCTGCATCTATGCAGATTTGCCGCAAGCTGCCAGGAACTACTTGAAGCGCATCGAGGAACTGCTGGAGACACCCATAGCGATGGTTTCGGTCAGCCCACTGCGCGGCAGAACGATTAAATCACAGGACGTGCTGGCGACACCTGAGTTCGATGCGCGCTATCCACGCAACGCCAGCAGGTAAGCTTTCATGACCAGGTCGCAAGAGCCTGTTCTATAGCCTCCACCATTTCAGTGCTAAGCTTCCAGTCAAGAGCTTTCGTCATTGCTTTTGCATCGCGCTCATTTTGTATACCAATGATCGCGCCAGTCACAGCAGGCCGCCTCAATACCCAGGCAGTGGCCAGTTCTGTTAGTGTGCGTTGGTGATCGTGAGCGATAATCTGTAGTCTGCTGCGTACCTCCCTGAGCAGCGCATACCTCGGCTCCTGGGCATAGGGATGTCTCCGGCGAAAATCCTGTGGGTCCAGGCTATTCAGGTCAAAGTCATCCGTAAGGAATCCACTCACAAGAGGGGACCAACTCAATAAACCTATATTGTTGCGTTGTGAAAAAGGTAGGACATCTTGCTCGATGGAGCGGTAAAGTAAATTATACTGGTGTTGATTAGATGTTATGGGAGCAATCGCCATAGCCCGTTTCATCAGCTCTACAGTGTGATTGGATAAACCGCCATAGCGCACTTTACCTTCACGGATGAGCTCCTGCATTGTTGCCCAGGATTCTTCAATTGGCGTGTTAGGGTCTATATCGTGAAACTGGTAGAGATCGATGTAGTCGATCTGTAAATTGCGCAAACTCGATTCGACTTCGCCGCGGATGCTGGCAGGGGTGAGATTTTCGCTTTCAAAACCTTGCGCATTTCTCAGCGTACCGCATTTGGTGAAGATATATAATTTATCGCGTTTCCCCCGCAGCGCCTTGCCCACAATTTGTTCAGCTCGTCCCCAGCCATAAAACGGAGCCGTATCAATCCAGTTGATACCAATATCAATTGCTGCCTCGATAGCGCGTATAGCATCACTTTCACTCTGAGGACCCCAATAGATGCGCCAATCCTTTATTGAGCCTATGGGGGCTGTACCGATACCAACTCTGGTAATGTACAGATCACTGAGTCCAAGTTGCCTGATCTCTAAATTTGTCATCTTCCTCTCCTCTAATAGGGCTGTTAAGATTATCCAGAATGCTATCAGTCTAGTCAATCTGCTCGCCTATTACACCGGGCGGTAGACCAGTATTCACTCTGTACCTCAGGACAGGGATTTACCCGAGGCTCTCCATACTTGTTCATGAGAGGGGTACGTATTTGGGCATATCCCCATCACTGAACACTTATCCTATGACAATATCACTGAACGCTAACAGTGTGGCTCACTCATCCTTGATGTTCACAGTTCGTCGTGATATACTCGAGGTATGACACATATCCTCACACTGCTCTCAGTCTCTCACGTCGTGCAAGCAATCATCATCGGCGGCGTGCTGGCGTTTCTCACGGCCAATATCGTGATGAACGCGGTGGTGAAAGCCATGACCACGACCGTCAACGGGTGGAGCACCACCGTCAAATGCGGCCAGCCCGGTAATGGCATCCTCCTGCGGGCCGCATGTGCCCGGACCCTTCCCGCCGCCAATGTGGCGCAAGAGGCGGCGTACTGGACGACGACCGCCGATAGTGCGGGGCGAAGGCTCTCTGGCCAACGCGAGTACGTCCTGCATTTTCCTGTCGGACAACTCCCGCCTGCCGGGGCATTCTGGTCGTTGACCATGACCGATGTGGTCGGGTACATGGTGAGCAACCCCATCGATCGCTACAGCGTCGGCAGTTGCTCCGGCCTCGTGCCGAACGCTGATGGCTCCATCGACATTTATATGCAGCGCACGGCTCCAACCAGGCACGAGTCCAACTGGCTGCCGGCACCGGCAGGCTACTTCAAGCTGATGCTGCGCGCGTATCTGCCCGGCCGTGCGGTCCTGGACGGCGAGTACCATGTGCCGCCAGTCATGAAAGTGCCATGAAAGTGTCATAAGATGAACAGGTTGATTCTGAAATACAAATATCCCATCACGTTCGCCATCCTGGCCGTCCTCGCCTGGGTCGTCTTCAGGATTTTCTCAGGGGGGAGCGGGCTCATTGCGTTCGTCGTCGTGGCAGTCCTGGTCTGGGGACTCGGCACGTGCGTGTTCATTTATTTTTGGCCGCCTATGACGTACAGTGCCTACAAAAGAGCGATACTTCAGCATGGGCTCGGCGGCGGCCCCATCCCCGTCAATACGCTGTACGCGGTGCCCACGCTCTCTTCGCCCGCGGCGTCAAACTCCAGCTTATTAGGAACCGGGACCAACGACCTGCTCTACGTCGGCGGCGTGCTCGACCTCTCTCAAGGGCCGCAGGTGTTGCACGTGCCGGACATGGTGGGCCGGTACTACAGCGTGCAGTTCACGGATCGCTCCGACGGCACTAATTTTGCCT
>DATGGW010000525.1:0-5203 GCA_035308345.1 Ktedonobacteraceae bacterium
CAGAACTGCGATCAGGACTACTCAAACTGACGCGAACAATATCACCTGTCCTTTCAGTGATAAAGGCCGTACTGCCATCCGCATAGACTAGAATATCTTCAGGCTGCGTATAACCTGTACCTAGAACTTGATAGGTGGGAGTGCCGCTACTGACATTGTTCAGCACTGAAAGATTGCCATTATACTCAACGAAGTACAGGCGATCCTGGCTGGCAACGTACTGTGAACCAATTGCACCACCCAATCCTGAAGCCACAGGTGCTACTGTATTTGCCGTAATGGGCGTAGGTGTCGGACTTGGTGTCGGACTGGGACTAGACGTCGGACTTGGTGTTGGACTGGGACCGAATGTCGGACTAGAGGTGACACCAGGGCTGGGAGTCGGTGTGAACACAGAAGTAACCACATGCGTGGGTGTAGCTGGAGGGTGTCCCAGTATAGGCAGCAGTCCAAAAACAGAAGACAGAGCAACTCCTGCAGCCACAATGACAAGAGCCACAGGGAAAAGCCACATTGGGATTAAGGTTTTGTTGACGTATTCGCCTTGAGCAGCCAAGGGAAGGCTGCTGTCTGCGGGACGCGCATGCACCTGGAATGGTAGACGTTGCTCCCGGCTTACCCAGTGCCGACGTGATGTTACCGTCAAAGGCACACGCGCTTCACGACCGGGTACAAGATCAACGGGGTTCGTGCCAAACTTGTACCCCAGCTGCTGCTCGTCGTCTTCCCCGCTCAACTCGTAATGAGTCGGGGTGTTGCCACTGTTCTGCAAAGCGACCGCGAAGGTGGCGCTGCCTCGTCCACCAGCCCGGCGCGGCTCAATTCTGAGCGCATCCTCCTTGAATGGCTGCACCGTCCAGCGTGCCTGCACTATCGCTGATTCGTCGGGCTGTTCACGCGAACGCGCCCGCATAGTTACTGGATACTTTCCCGCGAGGTTACTGGCCGACCTGGCTACATCCACACTCAACGCGACCGTCTCCTGCATGCCAGGATTGAGTTGTACCTCCTGACCCGCTCCTCGCACCCATTCCGGTGCCACTCCCTCGACTGTAGTCGTAAACCAGTCCACGATATTCCCCACGTTGGTCAGCGTTACCTGGACAGTGGCTGGTTGTCCCGGTGTGATGGTCAGCATCCTGGGGTTAATCGCCATACCGATGCGACCGCTCCGTACCATAGTGGCAGGAACCTGTGTGCTTGCTGTGCCTGATGTACCAATTGTCCCAAACACTGGAGTCTGAACCCCTGGTCGTTGCACCGTTTGCGGATCAGCCATATGAGGTTCTTCCAGACGCAGCCAGAACGGACCGATATGGATCAATTGTTGCTCTCTCCATAGGCTGCTCTCGTGCGGCAATAACCGTACATTGTCTAAGAAAGTGCCATTTGAAGACCCCAGGTCTTTCACGGTGGCTTGCTTCCCATCCCACGATACCTGCATATGCTGGTGCGAAACCGCCCGGTCTGCTAACACCAGATCGTTGCTATTATTGCGCCCGATGGTCAAACTCTGGCTCTTCACCTCGGCTACCTGGAGCGTTTGCCCGTTTTTATCCAGGACGCGGACACGTGGAACAGCAGCATAGGTGGAGATGGCAATGGTGGCTATTGGGGGTGGTAGCGTACTGCCAACTCCTGGAGAATTTAGCACGGTATCCTTTACAATCAGCGGCGGTGCAGAAGGAAATGGCACTGCTGTCCCGGCTCCAAAGCTACCCATAGCACTGTGCAGGGCAGCAGCCAGTGCCGTAGCTGTTGCATAGCGATCCTCTGGTTTCTTCGCCAGACAGCGTAAGATGATCTCTTCGACAAGCGGAGGCAAGTTTGGTCGCTGCTGGCGTGGCGCTGGCGGTGCAACATTCATATGCTTATTTAGAGCATCGCTAAAGTCGTTAATCTGGAAGGGCTGGTAGCCAGTAACGACTTCATAGAGGACCACGCCCAGTGAATACAGGTCGCTACGCCCATCCAGAGGTTTGCCCTGGCACTGCTCCGGTGACATGTAGGCAAGGGTACCCATAGGCATACCTATGGTGGTGAGGCCCCCACCCTGTATCAGGCGAGCCAACCCAAAGTCGCCGATCTTGAGCTGGTACTTCTCTGCTGTCTGCTGTGGGCCGCTCAAACGATTGAGCAGCAGGTTATCTGGTTTGATATCACGATGCACCATGTTCAGCGCGTTTGCAGCAGCGAGGCCGTTAGCTGCCTGATATACCAGGTTCAGGCCAGACGCCAGTGGCAAGGGTTGCCCGGCATTGCCTCGCAACAGTGTGCGCAACGAGCCATCGGTCATCAGTTCCATTACCAGGTAAAGGTTTCCGGCCTGTTCGCCAAAATCGTAGATTTCGACAATGTTGGGGTGCCTCAACGACGAAGCAACTCGCGCTTCTTGAAGAAAGCGCGTTTGAAAGTCGGGATTGTTTGCCAGACTGGCCTGCATAACTTTGATAGCAGCTGGCCGACCGAGGAGCTTATGCACCCCACGATAGACCTGTCCCATACCACCACTCCCCAGAGGTGCCTCGATACGATATTGACCAAGAGTCTGGCCAATTAAATCATCTGTCATAGTTTGACCTCCAACGTATAACCGGCATGTGCTGGTTTATGCACCTGGATAAGTTCTTCAATAAGACCTATATCGAGTGCTTCCCTGGCAGTTCCAGGCGGCAGGGTAATACGGACGTGAAAGACAAATGGCTGCGACGTGCTATCCCTGATTTCTGGCGTCAGCCCGGTGCAGACTTCGATCATACGAAGCAAACCGTAGCGTGTGCCTCGCCAGCTATATAACTCCATGGCCTGTGATAGCAAATGCCGCTGCCGCGCTACAGGCCAGCGGGCATTCAATGGAAGATCTAACCAGCCTGCTAACCAGGGGAGGAAAGATTCCGGGCAGGTATGCGGATCAAAGTACAGCTCTATATGATCCTGACGCTGCTCCAATGGCTCCCATATGTCTTCAAAGATGCGCAAGAAGCGTCTGAGGAAGTCATTTTCCTGGAACATATCGGGCAGGTAGGGACGGTAGATGCTGTCCGGTTCGTCCGGCGGACGCCTGGCTAAGGGTTTTATGGGCTGCGGTACCTGATGCTGAGCCGACGGCACTAGTGTTATTGGCATCGCCACAACTGCAGCCACCTCCTGCATGGGCGGCGGCTCGTCTTCGCTCTCCTGGGCCTGCGTAGCTGGTATAGCGACCTGAAAGGTCAGAAGAAAGGGACCGATACGGAAGGTGGTACCATTCGTGAGCAGGTGCGGCTGGTTGGGCAAAAGGCGCTGCGTGCCAATAAATGTACCATTGGAACTGCCAAGATCCGTGAGAATCACTCCTTGCGGTTCCATGCGTAACTCGGCATGGGTGCGCGACACCATCTCATGGGACAGGGATAACCCGTTATCTGGCGTCCGTCCTATTCGGATGACCGGCACGTTCAGGAAAAGGGTCTGGATAACCTCTCCCTCTCGCCGGATGATAAGCTGGTCAGCAGAATTTATCACGTCAACGCACCTTTACTTGATGGCGATCCGAGCAGATCAGGCCATGACGGGGAACAGGCACGGCTCGTAAAGTTGAGCCAGCTGCAGCCGGGCTGATGACACCACTTCCATCGGTGATACTGATTTGAACATCTTCCACGAATTCGACGTATTCGACGCTCTGTAGTACGCCGAAGAGTTCAGAACGATTGAGGCTGCGGCCAAAGGGCCAGCCATCGCCGTGCGCCCCCCCGATGTAGGGGTTGAGATAACGATAAAGCGCCTCCTCAGCGCGTTGTTGCACCTGGCTGACAAGGGCAGGGTCACTCCGCTCCGGCACGTGCAGTTCCGCCTGCACCGCAATCCAGATGTACTGCGGCGGTCTCACCTCCAGAGCTGTACCCAGAAGGCGGCGCGAGTCCAGGTGCGATAAGACGGCGGCACGCAATTCGGCTGAGAGGCCAAGCGATGCAGAAGGAATGAGTCCCTGTGGAACGTCAATCTGTGGCAACACAATGACGAAGACCTGTCCCGGTTTAGGGGCGTTGGGGTCGCCGGGCTGTACGCCGGGTGCCAGGCAACGTGCGCGGGCCACACCTGGCACTATAGAAGCGAGGTATTCATGATCGTCAGCGGTGACAGCTCTCGTGCGCGTGCGTAGCTTTTGTGGGGCACGCAACCTGGCATCATCCAGGCTCTGTGCATCTCGTCCACCCACTGCCGGTGCGCGGTTAGTGACATGCGCGACGTAAGGGATGGAGGATTTGAGTACGGTAAGCGTGTTTTGTGAGATATTGCCTGTGACGCCCCCGCCATACTGGTAGCGTGTAAAACGTAAGAGACTCCCTTTTTCGGGGACGCTACCAAAGCGGTAGACACGTCCATCGGGCTGCAGCAAAGATGGGCCAAGCGTTATAGTGCCATCCAGCTTGTCGAAGGTGAAGTGACGATCTTCAGGACCTGAATCCGCAAAATCGGCGACTTCCTGCCAGGGCTGCCCGGCAGCTGTACCTGCTGGCGGTTCCACAACGAGGGAATCTTGTTGTGGATCGAGCGACAAGATAGGTGTATGGAGCAGTTTAAAAGTTTGCCCAGGTGTGCCGTCGCTGGTGCCAGCTATTTCGTTCTTGACAGTAATAGCATGACGGGCGCTGACTGTCCCGCCTCGCGCCTCCACGCGCACCTGCTGAAGGACAGGAGAGAGCTTATAGGCACGCTCGCCACTCTGGGCGTCTGTGAGTACGCAGCGCAACCAGTAGGCGTTGAGACCCTGGAATTCTATGCGAGACATCGCAGGAACGTGCAGGATGACCTCACCCGACTCGTTGAAGCCGCCAGTGCCATCAAATTCCAACTCACACGCTACCCAACGAGCCGCTCCTCCTTGCCACACCTGCCATTGAATAGGAGGATTTTTGGGGTCTACACCAGCTCCACCTGCACGTTCGCATGACAGGAGCAGTGCCAGCAGGTGATTGCTGTGATCCGTTTCAAATGCTAGCAGGAAAGCGTCGCGTGGACCCGGCTGCGGCGGGAAAATGGGCATGCGCCGACGGGCGATTTGCGCCTGTGACAGATTATGCCGGACCCAGGCGTCATTATGACTGGCATTGCGCGTGAAAGCCTCGATTACGGTTGGGGGCCGGATGATCAAATCGGTCTCGGTGGTAAAGGTGATGGCCTGACTTGTCTCCGTGCGCACAGTGGCGACCTCGGTATT
>DATGGW010000526.1:0-3538 GCA_035308345.1 Ktedonobacteraceae bacterium
ACCATCTACAGTGCTGGCCAAAGTGGGCGTGGGCGACAGGGTGCAGATACATGTCACCGGTCATACTTTGCTGGTGCGCAACGCTGCTGGCGAGGATATTGGGCAGGTGGAACCGCGCCTGGCCAATCGCTTGATTAACTTTATGGAGGGCGGTAATCGTTACGCGGCGGCCATCCTGGCAATGGAAAACGGGCAGGTGCGACTGATGATCCGGGAAGAATACCAGCACCCAACTATGTTTGGCAAAGTGAGTTTCCCGTCTCAGGGCGGCGGCGATACCATCCGCGCCTATATCAAGGACAGCATGCTGCGCTATGATCGAGAAGACGATGAAGAGATGACTAGCGACGATGAATACTATGATGGTGGCGATGAACCCGAAGAATTGACTGAGATCGAATTTGAAGGCGGCGCAGAGGGCGAGGAATAACGGCTCTTTAGCCAGATTCTGAAAGAAAGGAAGCAGGCGAATGAACAAAACCAGGCGAGTAGCGTGGCGCAAACATCGTATCAAGGCGAAGAAATACGAGTTGAAGCGCAAGGCACAAAAGGTCAGTGGCACCGCAGCCACATCGACAGCGCGGCGATAAACGCCGCGCTTCCACTTTTTTTAGATGTAGATGATGAGCAATGCTCCTACTCCGACATCGTCGGCGTCAGTCCGGAATATTCTTAGCCTGCTTGCCTCGCGAGACGTAGAACTGGTGGCAGGGGCTGAGGGATTGCATCGCCGCGTAACATGGGCCTGTCGCATGCGCGCGCGTCTTCCAGCCTTTGAAAGTGTGCGCGGAGGGGAACTTGCCCTTCTTTCACTGTCACAACTGCGCCGCCTTGATGAAACGCTGCCCCACCTGCTGGACAGCCTGCATAAAGAGGGTGTGGCAGCCGTAGCAGTTGCCGCTCCCTCGCTTGAAGCGCTTGACCAGGAAGCTATTACCCTGGCAAACCAGCTGCGCCTCCCAATACTTTTGCTCCCGCCCTCGGTTATTCTTGAAGAGATCGAGCGTGAAGTGATTACCTTTGTAGTGAGTTTTCGCGGCGAAAATGAGCGCAAAGCCACCGAAATTTCACATGAACTGATGCAGTTGAGCGTGCAGGGCGTGGGTATGCAGGGCATCTGTGAGCGTCTCGCACATAGCTGTGACAGGTGGATCGTTATGCAGGATGCCGGGCTGCAAATACGCTTCCAATGCGCGCCTCCTGGCGGCAAGAAGATGGATTTTGCTGAATTACTGACCGATGAGAGCCTGCGGCATAAGGGTTTGACGCGCATCATGATACCTATTCTGATCCGCCACGAGGTAGTGGGCTACCTCTCTATGATCGGAGAGGAAAGGGAGTTTGATTTTCTTGAACGTCTCATCCTCGGCCAGGTCTCGCCGATTCTGGCGCTGGAATTTGCGCGCGAACGCGAACGCAGTGAAGTCGAAAGTCGCTACCAGGCGGAAGCCTTGATGGATGTGTTACAGGGAAATTACCAGCAGGCCGAAGAGATGATCGCGCGCGCGCGCCTGTTAGGCTATGACCTGACCTCAATGCAAGTGGCTGCCATCTTTGAGTTGTCTCCGGACGAACCCGACTACGCGCAGGGCAGTTTGCAGTTGCAGTGGCAAAGAAGATTGCGCGAGGAATTGTTGCGCAGCTGGCCTTCCGCCTGGATATCCAGCGAAGCTCGCCGCGTAATCGTATTGCTGCCGGTAATGGAAGGTAATAAGCAGTCCGAGGCTGAAAGCGAACAAGCCATCCTGACGCGCCTGGAGCGCGCGCTGGCGCGCACACAACAGGGTAATGGAGGAATGCCTGCTTATTCTGGTGGTATCGGGTACATTGCCGGCAGTGTTTCCGACGTCTCGCAATCCTACCAGCAGGCCCAGCAAGCGTTGGAAATCGGACGGCGGCTCTTCGGCAACGGGAAACTGCACTCGTTCGCACAGCTGGGAATTTACCGGCTGCTCTTCCACCTGTACGGACAGCATGAACTGGCGGCTTTTTATGAAGAGACACTTGGCCCACTGCTCGATGCCGACACGAAAAGTAGCATCGATCCGATAGGGACGCTCGAAGGCTTCTTCCACTTCAACGGGAATCTCAGTGAAACTGCGCGCGCCATGCACCTGCATCGTAATTCGCTCTTATACCGGCTGGGTAGAATAGAAGAGCTGCTGGGCCACCCGCTGGAGGACCCGGAACTAAGGTTGTCGTTGCAAATCGCTCTGAAGATACGTCATTTGTTGGAACGGTGATCATATCCTGCTCTTAATAACCGTTTTACTGTGGTGGCCAAAGAAAAAGAGAGTATGAGCACCCAGGACCAATTTCACCTTTTTCTCAATATGCAAGATCAATGAGTAAGACGCTCTTCTTTCAAGGTGGCACGCTCGTCATCGGCGATGCCAGCGAACAAGAACAAATGCCCGCCCCGTTTCAATGGGTGAAAGGGCGATGGCGATGCGAAGGATACCGCTATGGATCCCTTCTTCCCTGGTTACATGCACAGGACATCCGTGACCTGGTACCACGCTGGAAGCCTCTAAAGTATAGACTTTACGACAGACGCGAACCCCATGCTTATCAACTCGCCGCGCTGGATGCATGGGAGACTTCCTCTCGGCGTGGGAGCATCGTCTTGCCAACGGGCGCTGGTAAGACCTTCGTCGCCATCCATGCCATCAATCGCGTCGGACGCTCAGCCCTGGTCGTGGCTCCTACGATTGATCTTTTACACCAGTGGTATGCCCGCCTGGTCAACGCGTTCGAGACGGATATCGGTGTATTCTACGGCGGTGAGAAGCAGATCTTGCCACTCACCGTGACGACGTACCACTCGGCAGGCGACCTGGTAGCGGACCACGGCCAGGAGTTCAAGCTGATCATCTTTGACGAAGTGCATCATTTGCCGGCTCCCTCCTGGGGTGAAGCGGCGCTGATGGCTCCTGCCCCGGCGCGTCTAGGACTGACTGCAACCTACCCAGGCGAGCATGAGCAGACGAATGGGCGCTGGCGGGTCGATGAACTGGTCGGACCCATTGTCTACTCCAGGCGCATCGAGGACCTGGTCGGCGAGCAACTGGCTTACTATCGCACTCAACGGGTACGAGTGAGCCTGAAGACGACCGAACGCGCAGCTTATGATGCTGATCATGCGCTCTACCTGGGATATGTGCGCGCCCATCACCTACAACAGACGTATGGAGCAGCGTGGCTGCATGAACTCATGCGGCTTTCAGCCATTGACCGTGACGCCAGGCGAGCCTTGCTGGCCCGCCAGCGGATACTGCGGCTCCTGGCGGGATGCGAGGGCAAATTCCAGGTGTTAGAGGAACTCTTGCGCGAGCATGCAGGGGAACAAATCCTCATCTTCACCGAAAATAATGCCGTGGCGTACCAGGTCGCGACGAAGCATCTGATCCCGGTTATTTCCCACGAGACGAAAGCCGCCGAGCGCAAGCAGATTCTGGAGGGCTTCCAGTCCAAACAGTACCGGGCAATTGTTACCTCACGCGTGCTCAATGAAGGCGTCGATGTGCCAGAAGCTAAA
>DATGGW010000527.1:0-7031 GCA_035308345.1 Ktedonobacteraceae bacterium
AGCCAGCATGCTGGTGAAGCGAGAAGATAGGGGGTCAGGGAGTCCCGGTCAAGCATCACAACGCCTCTAGACAGCAACCTCTCTTCATGCTACACTCTGAATAGAACGACACGCTGAGCGAGGAATTGACCAGTCAAGAAAAGTCGCAGGAAAGATGGACCGTCTCGCAGAGCAACTCCATCATGCTGGGGTATCGAGCGCACACGTGACGCGCTACCTACAGCAAGTCAGGACGTTCCGAGCACAACTTCAGACCGCCTTTGCCCCTGCTGATGCAGCGAGGATCATAGCTGCTCTGGAACTCATGGTCGAACTCCACCTTGAGCAGGCACCTCGTCCTGATGGAACGCCGTATATTGAGCATCCCCTTGCGGTGGCCTCCCAGGTCCTGGATGCAATGGTCCACAAAGACCCGGAGGTGGTCGTGGCAGCCTTGTTACACGATGCAGTAGAAGATCAGCCGGCGCGACTAGCGCAACAAGTGAGGGAGAGATCAGCCAGGGAGGGGAAAGCTGTGGCCGAGCTGGCCCTCGATGCGATCGAAGAGCGGACCCGGAGTGCCAGGGTCAGACGCATGATCTCCGGCTTAACCAACCCCGACTTTGACACGCTATTAGAGCAACGGGGAACGCAGAAGAGGACAGCCAGCGCAGGACAGGCAGCCTTTCTCGCAGCCAGGCATGCACTCTACGCTGAACATGTGCGTGAGGCAATTCGAGACCCCGATGTGGCGCTCATTAAACTGTTTGATGTGGCTGCCAATGTGCTCACCCTCGATGCGATACCGGATGCACCCACACGAACACGCTTGCTCAACAAATATACACCAGTCATGGGCATCATGCTTGACCGATTACGGGAAACTGCCACTCCGCTGAATATTACCCCGCAAAAGCGGGAGGAACTGCTTGCCCGTTTCGTCGACGCCCTGCAAACATGATCCAGAAAAGCGGGAGAGCTCGCTCAAAGTGAGAAAGACCTGGTGTTCTGCTACAATCAGGGCAAGAAAGAGGTAGGTGAGGCAAGATGCTGAGAAATCACCAGCTTGGCTTTTCTCTCGATGCAAACGGACGATCTTTCCAGTCCTGGCTCTATGTTGAGGAAGATGGCGCGATTGTGGTCGTGGAACAGTATAGTTTCCTGAAGCAGCGGGCGCGCGAGAAAACGAAGCCTGGTTATTCTGACCATCTGTTCATCCCCGCCAGCTATTTTGAGCCGTTTCTGCTGCTAGTCGCTCGGCACTGCCAGCGCGAGGTGGCTCCGCGAGAGGACGGGCCACCAGCGCCTGGAGAAGAACGGGTGCGACTGCTTTTTGAACTGCTTGACTCGCCGAAAGGAAAGCAGAAACTGGAGAAGGCGTCACCAATTGGGAAGAGTCACCACATACTGCGGAGGTGGTTAGATGAGGCCGCGATTCCCTATGAAGTCGTGCGCTCCGTCTGGCACATCCATCGTGACGATGAGTATGTTTGCATCGATGCGACCGGCACCGGGGGCGTTCAACGAGCCGTCGAGGAACTTGTGGCAAGAGTGCGTGAGCCAGTGCGACGCGCAAAGAAAGCGACGTACCAGCTGGTTCGTCGCTCCCGCCAGGACAGCGCAAGTGCTTTCTCCCTCTCAGTCACTATTGCTGAGGATGGTTGCTTGACCTTCCACGAGGAGTACGAGTATGATCTGCGAGGTGATGACGAGGGGCGTGAATATCACTACTACATGACGATTCCCGCCACGCATTTCAAGGCGGCCCTGGTGGTTTTTGCCCGGCAGTGCGAGCGCGATGTCCCTGCTGGGGTGACGCTTGCCGACGAACTCCTGCTGGATTTCCTGCGATGCCTGGTGGCGCGCGGCCTGGGCAGTTCCGCGCGTATTAACGCCGCGATTACGACATTGCAGCGCTGGCTTAATCAAGCGGGGATTCCATATCGACTCTCGCGATTTGCATGGTGATTTGTGCGCTGGAGAAAGACACGATGGCCAATCAAGAACAGCGTGACCTGCTGAAACAAGGAACCGAAGCCTGGAATACCTGGAGAAAACAGCATCCCTCTCTTCGACCAGACCTGAGCGGCGCCAACCTGAGCGGAGCCCACCTCTGGGGAGCCAATCTCACGAGAGCTGATCTGAGCGGGGCTGACCTGAGCGGCGCCACCCTCAGAGCAACTGACCTGAGCGGGGCCGACCTGAGTGGAGCCAACCTCAGCCGGGCCAGCCTCAGAGATGCCTACCTGATGGGAGCCAGCCTCAGAGAGGCCAACCTGAGCGGGGCCGACCTCAAATACGCCTGGCTCCACGAAGCTGACCTGAGCGGGGCCAACCTCCACGCCGGCCTCACGAGAGCCGAGTTCACGAAAGCCAACCTCAGCGGGGCTGACCTGAGCGGCGCTGAGCTCGCCGAGACCAACCTTGAAGAGGCCGATCTGAGTGAAGCCAACCTGAGCGGCGCCCATCTCGGTGGCGCCAGCCTGGTGAGAGCCAATCTGAGCAGGGCTAATCTCACCGGAGCCCATCTTTTCTACGGGACCGATCTCAGCAACGCCAACCTCAGCGATGCCGAACTCAGCGGAGCCGAACTCGCCGAGACCAACCTCAGTGGAGCCAACTTCAGTGGAGCCAACCTCAGCAATATGAAGCTAGAGAAGACCATGATAACACAAGAACAAATCAGGCAAGCGAAACCAGGCACGAACTTCTGAGCTAGCAGTTGATCCGCTTGTTTGGGCGATCTACTGGTAAATGCGCACATTGTTTACTGGAGTGATACCCTCTAGCGGTCGAAAGCGCGGGACACACGCTGCTGCTCAGCAGCAAATCACAAGAGGCTGTTGCCATCTAGATGCGTCATACGGGGTTATCGTGAAATCCTGGAGATAGAATAGGCGATGAGCAAAAACAGAGACGAGGGGAGCCAATTATGCCACGATCAGAGGTGCATCAATGTGAATGTCCTCATTGCCAGCAGGAAATGCCCCATCCTGATCAAGAGCTGCATCGGCAGATGAATCTGAGGCTCGCGCCGCTTGGATGAACAACAACGCCGCTGGTATGTGGCGGTGGAGTCCAACCGCATTGGTGCGGGCGGAGATCGGTTACTTGCACAAATCACGGGCTTGGACGAAAAGACCATCCAGCGTGGACGGCAAGAACTGGCAAGTTCCTTGGCGGAGCGACCGGAGCAGCGAGTCCGCCTGCCTGGCGGAGGTCGGCCCTGCGCCGAAAAAAAGACCCGGCGCTAGAGGGGACGCTGGAAGCCTTGGTGCAGCCAGAAACGGCGGGTGATCCCATGAGTGAACAGAAGTGGGTGCGCAGTAGTCTGCGCCATCTCAGTCAGCGCTTGCAGAATGGGGGTCATCCTGCCAGTCCACCGACGGTGGGTCGTCTGTTACGCAAGTTAGGCTACTCGTTGAGGGTGAATGTGAAAAAGCACGAGGCCAGTGCTGCGCATCCTGCTCGGCAGCAACAGTTTGCGGTCTTGGAGAGCCAGAAACAGGGCTTTCAAGCTGCGGGGTGGCCGATTATCAGTGTAGATACCAAGAAGAAAGAGCTGATTGGCAACGCGCAAAAACGCCGGGCGAGCCTGGGGTCAAGCTGCAGAGGCGATCAATGTGCATGACTTTCCACATGATGCCCTGATGCGAGCCGTTCCCTATGGGATCTATGACGTGAGCAGCAATCGTGGCTCGGTCTACGTGGGTACCTCCGCCGATACGCCGGAATTTGCCGTGACCGCTCTTGCTCGCTGGTGGGAAGACGAGGGGCGATGGCGGTTCCCCCACGCTACACAGGTGTTGATCCTGGCGGACGCCGGAGGCAGTAACGGCTCTCGGACTCGCAGCTTTAAGCTTCACCTGCAAGAGCAGCTCAGCGATCGCTATGGGCTAACCGTGACCGTTTGTCATTATCCCACCGGGTGTTCGAAATGGAATCCCATCGAGCATCGGCTCTTTAGCCAGATCAGCCTGAATTGGGTGGGCAAGCCCCTGCGCAGCCTGGACACGATGCTCAAGTATATTCGTGGCACCAGCACCCGGACCGGGTTGACGGTCCGAGCCGCTGTGTTAGACGGAACTTTTGAGAAAGGACAAAAAGTGTCCGATGACCAAATGCAGCAACTCAACATCGAACATCATAGCGTGTGTAGCCAGTGGAATTATACCATCCGACCACGACTCACCGTCCTTTCCGGGGCTACTCAAACCTCAGAAGAGAAGAAAGTTATTTTTTAACGAGTACTAAGATCGGCTCTGCTGAGGTTGGCATGGCGGAGGTTGGCACCACTGAGGTCGGCACCACTAAGTTTGGCTCTGCTGAGGTTAGCACCGTTGAGGTTGGCACCACTGAGGTTGGCCTCCTTGAGGTCGGCTTCACGCAGATCAGGCTGAAAATCAGTGCGCTCTTTTCGCCATTGGTTCCACGTCGACATTCCTTGTTTGAGGATTTCGAGGTGTTCTTGGTTTGCCATTGAGCTTTTCTCCTGTCTAGAGGCTCATTCATCAAGTTCAGTTTTTTAATTATATTCCATGCTCAAACTAATTTGGGGAGAAGTATTCCGCTGAATATTACAGTGTATTGAAAAAAGGAAAAACTTCCTCAAATTGCGTCTGCTTACAAAAATCTGAGAGTGAGTGAAAGATTGATAAGGGTTAGACTCATCCATTGAAAGGTTTTTCAATAGGCTGCTAGCAGCGTGTTGAAAAACTCACTTCCAAAGCTCACCAGTAGTTGAAAGCCGCTTCTTCAAGCTGCCGGAGCAAGCAGAGTCAAGTGCCAAGTCATCAGGGAATTAAGCCCATTGCCTCTCCACAGAAGAGTTAGCCAGCCGCAAGAGGCCAAAAAGAAGGCACAGAGCGCCTCCGCTGGGAACGGATGGCGTCCCCAGCCGCGTTTTTTGAGCAGCCGCTTGAGATTTTGCCCAGCGGCTCGCATGAGTGCCTCACAGTTGACGCGCCAGAGCCGACGCAAACGAAACCGGCGCATGCCATGCCAGTCTTTGCCTTCCGCAAAGAGCGGTTCCACCCAGACCTGGCGCTTGCGTAAGGCTTTCTGGTAGGGCTCGGTGTGCTGATAGGCGCGCACGCGTTCCAGGCAGGTTTCATCGACACTGCGGCAGAGGCTGCGTCCTTGCTTGCTGGTAGTACACTTGGGTTTGAGCGAGCAGTGATTGCAGTCTTTGGCAAACGCCCGATAGCGCAGTTGCCGCTCGGTCGAATGCCAGGGAGCGAAGTGCAGCTCTTTGCCTGCGGGGCAGACGTACACATCACGCCCAGCGTCTATAGGTGAACTGCTCAATACTAAAGAACTCGGTCCGATGATCGACATCAGGAATGGGAATGTAGGCATGAATGCCCTGGTCTTCAATAGCAACCAGGTTCTCTTCCGACCCGTACTTCTTGTCCCCGGTGACCTGTCGCGGCCAGAGCTTCCAACGGAAGCGTGTGCGCCACAGTAGGTCCAGCATAGGTTGATTGTCCATGACCTCCGAGGGTGTTACCAGGACGGTCAAGATGATACGCGCTTTGCCGCCATCCACCACATAATGCGTATGATAGCCCAGGTCGACTCCTCCTTTGCTGCGCATGATGGTGGCATCGGGATCGGTGGTACTCACCTGGTAATCGGCGATGCGTTGATAGGTGCGACCTTTCACGGAGCGATCTTGTGCTCCCTCTTGCTCGATCCAGTCATGACGTGCTTCATTGCGCTGGGCGAGCTGTTCGTATTCCTCGGGCAGCAGCGAGATGGGAAGAGCTCTCGGTGCTGGAAGCCCCTCGGCTTCATCGGGTGTTGATCCCTCTGCGGCTTGCTGCTGCTGCTCCTCACATGACTCCTCACCATCCAGGTCGAACAAGTTGCTCAAGTGCGCCTCGACCGCAAAGCGTGGTTTCACGGACTCTTTTCCGGCATTGGCTGCCACCTTGGTCCCATCAAAGTACAACTCTCGTCCCCAAATGAGTCCAGCCTCTTGGCATTGTTCGACAATCGCTTCAAAAAAGCGGCGGAAGACCTCCAGGCCATAGCGCTCACGGATGCGGGTCAAGCTCGAATGATCGGGCAGGGCTTCATCCAAATCGTACCCCAGATACCAGCGCACACTCAACCGGTCAGCCGCGTGGCACATGAGCAGGCGTTCGGAACGGATGCCCTCAAAGAACATCACGAGTTGCAGCTTGAAGAAGACCACCGGATCAATCGAGGGACGCCCACCGCCTGCATAGGTCTCACGCACAAACTCACGCACAAACGAGAGGTCAAGCGTTCGTTCCAGGTGGCGATAGAAGTGGTCTTGCGGCACCAACTCTTCCAATGAGACATGGATCAGCGGAGCAAAGTTCCGCTGTTTGGTTCCCATCATGGTGATCGACTCTCCTGCTCATGTACTCGTTTTCATCTTCTCTTCCCTCTCACTATTTTTCGGGTTTTTCAAGACCCTCAAATCTTGAGCGACGTGGGAAGAGAGATTGGGTCAGGTCTTGGTGATTTGCCTCAGGGATTGGGCACAGCTTCAAAGGATGGATACATCGAGGCAAGAGAACGGTCACCATTGTTTGCAAACGTCTACCACCATCAGCCTTTTTTGATCCATCCTTCACCGCATCTCAACCCGACTCTTCACTGAAATGCTCCTCTTGCATTCTATACTAGAAAAAGGAGTTGCTACTTCAGTAGACGGGTCTTTCTGCTGGCGAATCACACAGCATGAACGTGTCCTGAGCGAAAAGCAATCCAAGCGACTCTGTCTGGCGTATTACCGTACAGAGGCTCAGAGGTGCGAGGGAGTGTATGTCCACACTGGACGATCAGCTCACTCCTCTTCATCGGGCTTCGTGGGCGTACTCCTTTTAGTCGTGTCGCTTCAAGCGACCCCTGTTCTCGTTTGTTTCAGATCATGTCGGCACTTGCCCGCATGATGATCTCTCGGATGTAGACACAAATTGCATCTGTATTTACAAGGAGGAATTCATTTGATGAAAACACCTGACGAGATGTCTCTCGAAACGGCGACGGCCAATCTGATGCACTCATTCTCCACACGC
>DATGGW010000528.1:0-2098 GCA_035308345.1 Ktedonobacteraceae bacterium
GCTATACCAGGGATCTCCCATCTCCCGATAAATGCTCAGACTCCCTTGAACCAGACGAGATGCTCTGACCGGCTCCCCATCAGAGAGGGCCAACAGTGCGGCAACCCATAAGCATTCAGCACTCCAGCCTCGATCACCCACTCTGGTGATAAGTGCCTGTCCCTCCTGGAACCGCTGGCGCATGATCGCCAGATCGCCCAGAATAAACCAGAGCCAGGAGGCCGAGTGGACGAGGGTGACACCGACCCAGAGTTCGTTGCCCGCTTGCCGAAAGAGCTGGAGCGCCTCCTCGAAAAGCGCCTGTCCCCTGGCGTACTCCCCAAGCGTGCTGATCTGCTCTGCCCAATTGAAGAGGGCATCGGCAACTTCCCCCGGCTCGCCCACCTGTCGCAAGAGTCTCACCTGCTCTTCATCAAGCGAGACGGCCTCGACGATCTTTCCTCTCAACCAGGCGGCAGCTGCAAGTAAGCCGAGGGAGTCAGCAATGCCGCAGGTGTCATCCAGTTCTCGGGAGAGGGCCAGGCTTTGCTGGGCCACCACCTCTATCCGATCAATATCGCCCTGTAAATCCGCGACAGATGCAATAGCCCGTAAGACCCTGGCTCGCACGGAAGTGCTGGTCCCTTCGCTCAAAGCGAGGGCACGCTCGAGAAAAGCACGAGCCTCACGATAGTGTCCGTGCATCATCCAGAATTCCTTGAGTGCGGCGCTCAAGCGCAAGCCGATTTCCCTGCGTTCTGCCGCCTTTTCGCCTGTAACCTTCTCCAGCGCCCATTCCAGAGCTTCGCGCAGATTGTCGTGTTCTTGTTCCAATCGCTCCAACAAGGCCGCTTGCTGCGGACCAACCATTCCCTGCTCCGCTTCCTCTGCAAGTCGCAAGAAGTAGGCAGCATGAGCCTTTCGCGCTGCCTCCCTTTCCCCACTGGCAGACAGGCGCTCCAGCGCATATTCACGAATCGTCTCCAGCATGAAAAAACGTGGCTCCTGGCCAGCCTGCTGCTCCATGCGTTGGAGCAGGCTCTTATCGGCGAGGGAAGCTACCGTGTCCAGGACGGATTCTCCTGCGTCGTCAAGTGAAGTGCTAAGTGCTTCTATGGCTTCCAGGGTGCAGCCACCAACAAAAGCGGAGAGCAGTCGGAAGAGCTGTTGCTCCTGGGTATCCAGCAACTGGTAGCTCCATTCGATAGTGTTACGCAGAGTTTGCTGCCGCGCTACCACTTCGCGCGGTCCACCTGTCAAGACCTGTAGGGGTTGACCCAGTCGTGCCAGCAGCGCTTCGGGCGAGAGCAGTTTCATGCGTGCTGCCGCCAGTTCGATCGCCAGAGGCAGTCCATCCAACCGCACGCAGATCTCCGCCACAGCAGGTGCGTTGGCATTGGTCACTTGAAAGTCTGGCCTCACACTTTGCGCTCGCCGAATGAACAGCGCGACTGATTCGTACCGGAAGAGAGCCACCAGGTCAGGCAAATGGTTGGGATCAGGGAGTGAGAGTGATGGCACGAAGAACTCTTGCTCGGCCTGTACGTGCAACACTACCCTGCTGGTCACGATCACTTTGAGTTGTGGACAAGTGGAAAGCAGGTCTGCCACTTGCAATGACGCACTGACCACCTGCTCGAAATTGTCCAGGAGCAGCAACATCTGCTTGCGCTGCAATTCATCCTTCAGGCGCTCCACGAGAGGTCGACTACTCACTTCGCGGATACTGAGGCTCTGTGCGATAGCTGCAATGACCAGCACGGGATCGCTAACTGGAGCTAAATCAACGAAATAGATGCCATCGGCGAACAGATCGCAGAGTTCTGCTGCCACTTGCAAAGCCAGGCGCGTCTTCCCTGTGCCGCCGGGGCCTGTCAGCGTCACCAGATGCACATCCTCGCGGCGCAAGAGCTGTGCGACGGTCTCCACTTCCTTCTCCCGTCCAATGAAGGGTGTTGGCTGAATGGGCAAATTGTTGGGATGGGTCCTAAGCGTTTTGAGCGGTGGGAAATCGACGGGTAGACCTGCGATAACGAGTTGGTAGAGGTGACCGGGGCGCTGTAAGTCCTTGAGGCGATGCTCACCCATATCCCGTAAGGCCACACCGTCGGGCAAGCTG
>DATGGW010000529.1:0-9851 GCA_035308345.1 Ktedonobacteraceae bacterium
AGCAATCAACATGCCCATCCAGGGCAGCAACGCCGATCTGATTAAGATCGCCATGATCCGCATCCAGCACGCCATCGAACAACAACGCCTGAAGACGCGCATGATTTTGCAGGTGCATGACGAACTGGTCTTCGAGGTGCCTGATGGGGAACTGGAAACGGCTCGCCACCTGGTGAAACGCGAGATGGAGGACGTGGAGAAACTGGATGTGCCGATCAAGGTTGAGATGAAAGTGGGCAAGAACTGGTACGAGGCGGAGACAATGGTGTAGGTTGATTATGCGACCTGCCACACTTTGACAAGCCTATCCAGGCCACCGGAAGCAATAAGCATGTCATTGGGGGACCATGCTACGCCGATAGCGCTGCTAAGGATGGTGAAGTAGCGCTCGCCTGTGCTGACATTCCAGACCTGTATAGTGCCATCGCTGCTGCCCGAGGCCAGGCGCGTCCCATCAGCGGACCAGGCCACGCTGTAGACGGCTGCCGAATGTCCATAGTACTTGATGAGATTGTGGCCTGTGCCGGCATCCCAGACCTGCACGGTCATATCAACGCTGCCGGAAGCGATGCGCGTCCCATCAGGCGACCATGCCACGCTGGTAACGACATCGTGATGCCCGTTGTAAACGAGGTAGGTCTTTCCGCTGGCGGCGTTCCAGACGCGCACGGTGAAGTCCAACCCGCCGGAGGCGATGCGCGTCCCATCAGGCGACCACGCCACACTCATTACCGTAATATCGTGACCGCTATAGGTGAGCAAGCGCTTTCCTGTAACGATATTCCAGACCTGCACGGAGCCATCATCCGCGCCAAAGACGATGCGAGTCCCATCGGGCGACCATGCCACGCTGAACAGGCCCACTCCCTGGTTATGATAAATGAAAAGGCGTTTACCACTGCTGGCATCCCATACTTGCGCGCTGGCATCGCGGCTGACGGAGGCGATGCGCGTCCCATCGGGCGACCATGCTATGGCCTCCACATCATCCGTGTCGCCCCGGTACGTCAGTAAGTGTTTACCGCTGTGCGCATTCCACACCTGCACGGAATCATCACGGCCGCCAGCGGCGATGCGCTGCCCGTCAGGCGACCACGCCACGCTGATATAGCCGTTATGCCCCTGAAAGATGGCTAAAGGATGGCTCAGATAGGTAAAACCCTGGTAGTTAATAGTTGTCGGCGTGGGAGGCGTGACTACAATCCTGCTCTGTATTACAGGCGCGGGGGTTAAAATCATACGTGTTCCGCTGAAGATCAGCAATAATACCACCACCGACAGCAGCGCTGTACCTGCTATCCCGGCGAGTCGCCAGGAACGACGATGCGCCGGTCGCTGCGCGCTGAGCATGACACGCGACAGTTGGGCAGACCAGCGACTTTCGTCATTGCTCTCTTCCGGCAAGTCGCTCATGACGACGTCGCTGTCTATTTCGGATTGTTCCTGTCTGGATGGTTGGTCCTGATCCATACCATATTATAACATGTTTTGTGGTGTATAATGACGGCGTGCAAACGCGAGAGACGAGAAAATTGACGAATCCCGGTTAAGGAGTGGTATTGTGCAACTGTCCAATTTGATAAATAACCTGCCCCCTTATCATTTCGCTGACGCGAAGAAGAAAATCGCCGACCGCAGGGCTGCTGGCGTCGATGTAATCAGTCTATCGATGGGCGATCCCGACCTGCCCGCGCCACAGCCTGTGATTGATCGCCTGTGCCTGGCATTGCAGGAGACTGAAAACCATCGCTACCCGGAATATTATGGCATGCGCGCGCTGCACGAAGCCTTCGCCGCCTGGTTTGAACGCCGCTTTGATATACAGTTAACGCCAGAGCGCGACATGTTGCCGCTGCTCGGCTCAAAAGAGGGGCTGGCATATGTGGGCGCGGCTGTCCTCAATGCCGGGGATATTTCATTGATACCCGACCCCTACTATCCTGTCTATGTTACCGCGAGTACGACCGTGGGCGCGGCTCCTTATATGCTGCCATTGCTCGAACAGAACGGCTATCTGCCCGACCTGGAAAGCATTGCGGCTGATGTGCTGGCAAAAGCGCGCCTGCTCTGGCTGAACTACCCGAACAATCCGACGGCGGCCTGCGCCGACAGAACGTTTTTTGAACATGCCGTCGAGTTCGCGCATCAACACAAGCTGGTGATTATACACGATATGGCGTATGCTGAGGTCTATTTTGACGAATACCGCCCCATGAGCATCCTGCAAGTTCCGGGCGCGAGCGAGGTGGCTGTCGAACTGCACTCGTTGAGCAAGACGTATAATATGGCCGGCTTCCGTGCTGGCATGCTGGTCGGCAATGCTGAACTGGTGAACGCGGTCGGACGCCTGAAGAGCAACATCGACAGCGGCATGTTCCGGCCAATTCAATACGCGGCTATCGAGGCGCTCAACCTGCCTGACTCCTGGTTGCAAGAGCGCAACGCCATCTATCGCCGCCGCCGCGATTTACTCGTTGAGGGATGTAATGCGCTTGGCATGCGCGCGCATAATACAACAGCCGGACTGTATATCTGGGCAGCTACTCCCGGCGGTTACACCTCGCGCGATTTCGCCAACTGGCTGTTTGATAAGACTGGCGTCTTCTTGACTCCCGGCACTAACTTTGGGAACGCTGGCGAGGGATATGTCCGTATTTCGATGACCGCGCCTGAAGAGCGTATCGCCACAGCGTTGAAACGCATGAAAGAAGCGCTGAGATGATCTCCACGCCTGTCAACGCCTGGAATCTCGCTCTCAACAGGGATATCTGCGCCGATGTAGAGGCGGGATTAAACCACGAGTGGCTGGTCACGAATGGTCTGGGCGGCTATGCTGCCGGGACTATCAACGGAGCCACTACCCGCAGTTATCATGGCCTGCTAGTGGCAGCACTGCGTCCCCCGGTCGAGCGCAGCGTGCTGGTGACAAAGATCGATGAAGAGGTCGAGGTCGCGAGCGAGCGCGGTCAGTCGCAAACCTATAAGCTGGGCGTCAATGAATACCAGGACGGTACGCTTGATCCCCAGGGCTACAACTACCTCGAAAAGTTCGCGCTTGATGGCGATATTCCTATCTTCACTTACCAACTCAACGAGCATATCACGCTGGAGAAGCGCGTCTGGATGGAATACGGGCAGAATACGACATATGTGCAGTACGCGCTGCGCCCTATCCTCGACGAAGATGCAAGCAATGTGAAGATAACGCTGCACCTGCTGCCGTTCTGCCTCTACCGCGATCATCATAACACCACGCGGGGTTCGCTGGACTGGCATTTTCAGGTTGAGATCGAGGGTAATAGCTGCGGCGTGCGCGCTGGCGATGATGCGCCTACCTGCCGCATGCTCGCGGGACCAGGCGCCAGTTTCTCGCCTCACTCCCCCGCCGGCTGGTGGTACTGGCACGTATTGCATCGACGTGACAGGGAACGCGGCCTGCCCGACGTGGAAGATGTTTACCAACCAGGCATCTTTCATATGCTGCTGGCGATTGGCCGGCCTGTAACGCTGGTGCTGAGCGCGGAACAGAAGCTGGCAGAGCAATTTGGAGGAGAAAGACACGAGGAGGTTGTTGCGCAGGCCTGCAAACGTCATCAACGCCGCATGAAACAACTGCTGGATATAGCGGATCGTTCCACAACCAACCTCCCGCGCAAAGACCCCGTCTTTGCTCGATTAGTCATCGCTGCCGACCAGTTTATCGTGGCTCGCCCGGAAACAGGGCACGATCAATCGCGTCCCTACAAATTGACCCCTGATCGCAAAACCGTCATCGCCGGCTATCCCTGGTTTACGGACTGGGGGCGCGATAGCATGATTTCCCTGCCTGGTCTTTTGCTCCTCACAGGCAGGTATAGCGAGGCGCGCGGGCTGCTAAAAGCCTTCGTATCCTATACACACGAGGGGCTGATTCCCAATCGTTTCCCGGATAAAGGTGAGACGCCCGAATATAATACTGCCGATGCCACCTTGTGGATGTTTCACGCGCTGAACCAATACACCAGCACGACAAACGACTGGTCACTGGTCAAGGAGTTGTATCCCACACTGTGCGACATCATTGAATGGCACAAACGCGGTACGCTTTATGGTATAGGCGTCGACCCTGGCGATGGTTTGCTGCACGCCGGAGCGCCGGGCGTGCAGTTGACATGGATGGATGCGAAGGTGGACGACTGGGTGGTGACACCGCGCCGGGGTAAGCCGGTCGAGGTGAACGCACTGTGGTATTGCGCGCTGCGCTGCATGGAGAGCTGGGCTATGCAGCTTGCATATGACGCGCTGGAATACGGACAACTGCTCACCCAGGTGCGCGAAAATTTTGCGCGGCGTTTCTGGTACGAGGAGGGCGGCTATCTCTATGACGTGGTGGACGTGGATGGCATCGCGGGCCAAAACGATGCCGCGCTGCGCCCGAACCAGTTGTTCGCAGCTTCACTGACAACCCACCTGCTGAGCGAGGAACAGACGCGCAGCATGCTGCAGAAAGTGACAGATCAACTGCTCACACCGATGGGACTGCGCACGCTCAGCCCGCGGGACCCAGACTATCACAAACACTTTAACGGCAAGCGCGAAGAGCGCGACGCGGCTTATCATCAGGGCGCAATCTGGCCCTGGCTGATTGGCCCATATGTGGACGTGCATTTGCGACTGAACAATGATTGCCTGAGCCTGCTGCCACTGTTGCAGCCGCTTGTGCGCCATCTCTGGGATGATTGCGTTGGCTCGATCTGCGAAGTGGCCGAACCCGAGTCATTCGCCCCCGCCGGTTGTTTCGCGCAGGCGTGGAGCGTGGCGGAACTGCTGAGGGTATGGCTGGCTGTAGCAGGATAATAAATTCATGTTAATTTATTTCGTATCCAGGCGGTATATCTATCGCCAGACCTACTTTGTTTGCCAGCTTCTGTTCCTGGACGATATAGTTTTTGATCGTTTGCAGGTCCCGTGGGTGCATGGCCGTGTTAGCCCAGGAGCGCGCATGCGGACGCCAGAGAAGATGTTCTTCAAAGAGCGGCCACATCTCCTGGCTCAAGCGCCTGATCGCCTGCTTCGTGTGAACGGAGGAACGCGCAATCAGGAGTTGTTCATAGATGACGCCTGCGCCGTGGTGAATGCCATCGTCAATCGTCAGGCGAGTGCAAAGCTCAGAAAGAATCGTACCTTGAGTCCCTTCCGCAATCTGGCGGAAGCGATCAATGACCAATCCCTCGTACACCACCTGGAAGAGCCAGACTTTCTCTTCAATGGTATCCGCGTTGAGCGTGAGCTCGCCAAGTTTGTCCAGGTAGGGATCAGGTTCGCTCACTCCTCCCACCTCTTTAGTCAGCCGGAGCCAGGCTTCGGCGTGACGCCCCTCATCCTGCACCATGGTCGTGTAATAGAGGCGTCCTGAGTCGTCAGGCGCTGCCGCCAACAATTGCGCCGAAAGCAGCGAGGCAAGCGTGTCCGCCTGCAGCTGCTGCGTGATAACCGAACGCCAAATCTCCTGGCGGCGGGCGCGATTCTCCCCGGAGCCTTTCCCTTCTGGTACAGGAGGAATCCGTCCCCAGGATAGTTGTTCTACCTTCCACGCCTGGCGCTTTGCAAGGGTATAAAACCGCTGCATCTCTGCCGCGCCTACCGAGGCCGCGCTTGCCCCATTCACCTGGCCAGTTTGCGCTTCTTCTACTGGTTCCATTAACTCTTCCCCCACAACTCCATTATCATCCATGGAGTACTCCTTTCGATAAATTCCTCTTTTAACAGCAGCCACACTATCGACCCACCTACAACAAAACTGCCCTGCTGCACTCATCTTGCGGCTTTGCATGGCAGCCTGTGGCTATATATCGCCCTTCACCAATATTATATCACCGATTGGCGGTCAATGTTTGTAGGACCCGATTTATCGCGTTCGCTCATTCGTAGCGCAGCACCTCAAGAGGGCGCACACGCACGGAGCCATAGGCGACCATGGCTGCCGTAACCATAGCCAGCAGCGCGGCGCCCAAAATGAGCACGAGCACGAGCAGGCCATTGACACCAAAGTTGGTATGAAAGGCGAACCTGCCCAGCAAGTTCATGGCGAGTGTCACAAGCAGCATTGCCAGGGTTGCGCCCAGGCCGCCAATGACGGCATTCTCGATCAGCACTTCACTTAATACAGTGCCGCTGGTAAAGCCAACCGATTTGAGAATGCCCAGTTCGCGCCGCCGTTCCAGCATGGCCAGGGCCACCGCGTTAGCAATGATAATCACGCCTGCCAGCAGCGAAAGACCTGCAATAGTGCTGAGCGTCAGCAGCATGTAGTTGAGGTACTGGTCGATGAAATCACCGATATTGGCAAGATTGAAAACGTAGGCGCTTGGCGCGATTTTCGCAATGGAAGATAACGCCTGGCCTACTTTGGCGGTGGCAATCTTCATGTAGAAAATTGACTGCTGTAAACCGGCCGGGCTGAGCAACTGAACCGCGCCGCTGGTGGTCAAAATGGGTTCAAATGTGCCGCCAAAACCACTGGAACGATACACACCAACCACGGTTGCCGTCACCACCCGCTTGCCATCGACACTCGACAGGATAACGGTGCTGCCCACGCCGATGCTGCCTTTGAGAGGAGCGAGATGAACAAGCTGCCAGGGAAGCAGTATATTATTGGTGCCAGCATCGCCAGCGTTCAGGTTGCGTCCATCGGTGATGGTAAGGCTTGTCGTATCAGGATAGCTATGATTGGCAACATCATAGCCCTGAACACCGCCGAGGGAACCCAACACTCCATCGCGTCCCAGGCTGCTAAACGAGACCCCCGATGGCACATTTTTTAAGACCTCTGCAATTGGCTGGTTATTGATGGCAACCGGCACCGTAGTAGCAATATTGTTTTCTGTAGATTTGCTCAGACCAGGAATAGTGGATAGCCCCGATTGCAGCGCGCCAATATCGTTTTTCGAGGCAATGGTGACGACGTTAAAGGTCAGGTTGTTTGCCAGCGCGTTATTGATGGTATCGCGCAAGTCCTGTCCCAGCACAAGAATAAGTCCGATGGTAAAGATGCCCACGAACAGGGCCAGCAGGGTTGTCGTAGTGCGCGCGCGCTGGCGACCAATATTGCGCATAGCCATCTTCGTGCTGGATTTCCAGGTGCGCGGCAGCAGCACCACCACGAAACCCGCCAGCGTTACCGCCAGCAGCAGGTAGCCGAAAGTTGGCAAAACCAGGGCGATCAGTACCGAAACTGCTATGCCCAGCAGGAGCAGGCCCAGATATTTAAGATTGAAGCGTTCTGGCACGGGCAGTTTGCCTACCAGGAAGACCACCAGTGTGAAGAAGAGGCTCAGCAGACCCAGGAAGATGAACGCGCCATACACCGCGCTAATGCCCAGGATCACATCATTCAGAATAACCACAGAGAGCAAACAGAAGAGCACCGAGAGCGCCAGCAGCAGGCCGATAGTCAAGGCAACACTGCCGGTGCGATTGCTCTCAGGCAACTCGCGGATGACGTTTAACGGGCGGATATTGGCGGCCTGGACGATAGGCATGAGGCCAAAGATGAGCGCAGTCACCAGGCCAATCAATACACCGCCGCCGATGGTCAAAGGATCGAGTAGAAAAGGGATGTTGAGAGAGAACGTTTGCTGCACGAGGCCGCGCACAAGGTAGCTTACACCGGTGGCAGCGAGCGCGCCAATCAGGCCGCCTACCAGCCCCAGCAGGCCTGCTTCCAAACCAAAGAGCAGGTAAAGATCAAGACGGCGGTAGCCGGTGGTCTTGAGCATGGCGATCTCGATTTTGCGGCGCGAGAGCAAGACCTGCATAGTGTTTACGATGCCAACGCCGCCGATTAGCAGTGCCAGCAGCCCGGCAATCTCCAGAAACTTTTTGATATTATCCACCAGGCTTTGCTGGGATTTCAGGGCGTCCGCCGCCGTCTGAGTGCTGGCAAGCGGGAATTGAGCGTTGATAGCCTGCACTGCTTTGTCGGTATGCTGCTGATCGGCGGTGGTGATATCGACCGTGCCATAGAGACCTGCTGTAGCCGGGGCAACGGAAGCCAGGTACGACTGCGAGATGAGCATGACGCCACTGCTCTGTGCAAGCGAGCCTGAATCTGTTACGATACCAACGATTGTGACCTGCAAGACGAGATTATTGCCATCAGTGTTAGAGCTACTATGCACATTGATGGTAGCGCCTACTTTTTTATGGAACTGGTCGGCAAAGGTCTTATCAACAATAGCGCCGCTGCCGCTGAGAAGGCTGGCGATGCTCCCGTTAGAGGGATCGACGAAAGTAGGCGGCGTGACAAGAGGATACGCAGCGGGATTAATCGCCTGGACAGAAAAGCTATCTGTTATAGAGGCAGCATTCCCCAGCGTGCCAGTTGAGCTGCTGTACGCGGTATAGTTCGTAATCGTGCCATTACTTTTAAGCTGGTCGAAGTAGCTCAGGTCGTTTGACGTAAACGGTTTGGTATTCGAGGTGACGGCGATATCACCGCCATTGGCATCACGAACATTGCTCGTGAAGGCGTTGTTAATCATCAGGCCGACCAGTTGCAAAGCTACGATAGCCATCACACCCACCGCGACGCAGAAGAGAGCCAGCACAGTACGCTGGCCGCCGCGCAGCAGCGAGCGCGTTGTGTAGTTGAAGTACATGGAGGTTTTCATTGCGCGCTGCTCCCACCCACTAGGTCGATGGAAGCGATTCTGCCATCGACGATGCGAATGGAACGGTCGGCGTGCGAGGCCACGGCGGGATCATGGGTGGCAATGATGAAGGTCTTGCCAGTCTGCTCGCGCAGGAACGCGATCAACTTTAGTACGTTTTCCCCATTGCTCGCGTCCAGATTGCCCGTCGGCTCGTCGGCGATCACAAAGGCCGGGTCAGCCGCCAGCGCGCGCGCAATGGCCACACGCTGCTGCTCGCCGCCGGAAAGCTGGTTGGGGCGATGCGCCAGGCGATGCGAGAGACCCACAAGATCAAGCAGTTCTCTGGCGCGTGCCGAGGGCGAGCCCTTGTGTTTTCCAACGTACAGCGGAACCTCCACGTTTTCCTGAGCCGTTAGCGTAGGAATGAGGTTAAACGCCTGGAAAACCATGCCAATCTTGCCATTGCGCACCTCCGCCAGTTTTCCCTCGGACATGGTGGTGATATCCACGCCATCGATCAACACTTGCCCGCTGGTCGGATTGTCCAGCCCGGCGATAATGCCCAGCAAGGTACTTTTGCCCGAACCGGAGGGGCCAACGATTGAAATAAACTCGCCGCTATAAATCTGAAAACTGATACCTCGCAGTATATCGATACGCTCGCGGCCAAGCGGTAGGCTCTTCGTAATATCGCGCACATCCATGACCACTTTGCGCCCATCCTGTTGCGCAGTCGCCTGTTCAGCCTGCAACATTTCATCCATAAGTGTAATGAACTCCTCCGTTGTTTATGATTTGCCGGGAAAAAGTGACAAACTAATCCTCTAAAAATACGTTGCCATCAGGCTTAGCGTTGCAATCTTCAAGCATTTTTCCCTATATTTCAGCATGTATTGAAATATTAACGTAAAGACAATACCATTGTCAAACGCGGCCAGGAACGAGACGATCAAACGGCGCGCCGCATTGTTTATGTTATGCTGGCGGACGCGATAATCGCATCTCTACAAATGTACATCTTTTTCTCGCTTATTAGGATCGTGAACATGCCGATTTTTGTAGGATATGCAACATGAACGAACTATGCTATACTGCATAGAAAATTGAAGCGCAACGGTAGAATCCAACGGCATGCTATTGTCAGTAGTTGTCACAGATAGATAAAACGAGGGGAAACCAAAGCTATGCGTCGAGGAACCTTAACACTCCTCCTAT
>DATGGW010000530.1:0-14863 GCA_035308345.1 Ktedonobacteraceae bacterium
CGGAGCGGAAAAATAGCGCGACAGGTCGATAGAGGCGACCCGCAGTCGGACCTCTCGCGTCCCCAGACTCGCCGGATGGAAGGCAGCGGAGTCTTCGAGCAGTGCCGGCAGCGAGGAAATCTCTGTTGGTTGGAAGATGCATTTATCATCCGTCGGCACGAGTTCTACCACGAGCAAGGCCAGTTCCTCCCGAGCAGATGTGTTGCGAATACCGTGGCGCGTACCACGCGGCGCTATGGCCAGGAAGCCCGGCGCCACATCACAGGAGATGCCGTTGGTCGTCAGCACCCCCGTGCCGCGGTGGATGTAGTAGATCTCGTCGGTGTGTTGCAGGTGCTCACCCACCGACGACTCCTCTCCATCGGTGGCCGGTGGTATGACCACATACTCGATACTGCTCCAGGGATGCCCGAGATGCGCGGGGATAGCGAGGGCTTTGTTGAACACAATGCCCGTGCCTCCTAACTGGTCATAGGTCTGGATGGGACTGCCCGTATCAGCGACGGAGAGCCCGGTCAATTGATGGAGTGCCATATTGTCTCTTCCTTCCATATTTTCAGTTTTTGCCGCTGTTGGCCAGATGCTGCCTCCTACTGTCATGCCTGTAGCGTCGCGAGTGCTGTGCGCAATTCCGTCTCCGAAACGTAGGTGAGGGGCAGACCAGGCCGTTCTTCGACTGGCTGACCCAGATGCCTCAAGAGAACCATGACGTGAGAGTCCTCGCGACGGGGGAGGTAGCCGATTTTGTTGTCATCGCGGATGATTCTCATGAGCGCGTCGATGTCCACCGTCCGGGGAAGCGTCGTCGCTACCCCGTTGCGTCCGAGTAGCGAGTAGTGCTGGCTCACTTCCCGGTTGCTGAACCACCCGCGGGCATGGGAGATATGCGCCTCGACGAGCAACCCCAGCGCAATGGCCAGGCCGTGTTTCATGCCCAGCAGCGACTCCAGGGCGTGGCCGACCGTGTGCCCGGCTTCCAGCACCAACGCGGCTCCCTGCTCATGAGCGTCCTGGCGCATGACGGCCTGCTTGGCTTCGAAGCACCAGCTAAACACCTGCGCAAATTGTTCCAGGGAGTAGTGCGCCTGCGGGTTGAGCAATGAGGCAACCTCCTCGTAGCGCTGGGGATGGATCGCCAGCACATTTTTGACGAGTTCGCACAGGCCGGACCTGATTTCGTCGGGTGCCAGGCTCTGCCAGAAAGAAAGATAAACCAGAACGAACTCCGGGGCTTTGAAGGTACCCACCAGATTCTTGATGAGTAGGTCGAGATCCGGCTCGCCATTGACGCCCTGCTTGCAGGAGAGGATGCTGTCCGTCGCTGCGAGCAGGGTGGTCGGGAGGTGGACCAGCCGGATGCCTCTCACGACCAGGCTGGCAGCCAGACCCGTAATATTGCCGACGAGGCCGCCGCCCAGGGCAATGAAACACGAGGCGTGCGTCCCGCCACCGTGCGCTCGCGCTTGATAGAGCACCGAGAGCGCGGTCTGCATCAGCTTGACCTGCTCTGAGGCGCGCAGCGGGAGCAGCAGGCAGGGAACACCCACTGCGCGCATCTGCTGGTAGACCGGCTCGACCAGTTCCGGTGGCAGGCCAGCATCGACGACCAGGGTGAAGTGGTCGGCGTGCAGGGCTGCGAGCTTCTGCCGCAACTCTGTCCAATCAGGGTGCGCGCGCACCTCAATCGGGTAGTCGTAGACAATGCGAGGAGTCGCGCCCTCCTTTGTCTGGATGTGAAACAGATAGGTTTGTTGGCTTTCCACCAGGGTTTGCATGCGTTCTCTCCACCTTTCTATGGGTCGGAATACGAGACTGGACTTCTTGAATGCGGACGAGCACTTTCCCCAGCACCTCGTGCAGGGCCAGCGGCTCAAGCCCCTCGGCGACAAGCGCATCCAGTGGGATAATGCGGTCGGTGATCTGGGTCGCAAGGTCCGTTTGGGAGAGCAACGCCAAGGCCCTCGGGAGGTCGACTTCGCAGATCATCCCGTTGGTCGTGACGATACTCACTTCACGAGGCACCACCCGGCCCAGCGGCAGCGATACCCGCCCTGTCGGAATACCTACCTGCAGGAGCGTGCCGCCACTGCGTATCGCCGAGAGCGCCTGCTGTATTGCGGTGGGGGAGCCGGAGGCTTCGATCGCCAGGTCCACACCCCGACCGCCGGTGAGTTCGAGGATCTCTGTCTCTGTGAACTGATCGGCTTTGATGAACGTGGAGGCAAATGCGCCCAATCGCTCGGTCAGATCTCGCTTGCGCTCGCCCACCTCCACGACGATGAGCGAGAGGTCGCCCTCTGTTCGGGCGAGCAGCGCGGCCAGCAGGAAGCTGCCGATACCGCCGAGGCCGAAAAGTGCAACGCTCTGACCGGGCTCGATGCTGACGCGACCAAGGGCATGCATCGCCACCGCGCACGGCTGTGCCAGCGCCGCAGCTTCATTGCTGCAGCTCTCCGGCACAGCCACGCACATGCTGGCCGGCACCTTCACCTGCTCAGCGAGTCCCCCGTGCGTGTGGATGCCATAGAGCACCGCGCGCTCGCAGATATTGGTGCGCCCGGACTGGCAGGGCGGACACGTGCCGCACCACATGCCCGCACCCGGCACCACCCGCTGCCCGACGTGCAGGCCGGTCACAGCAGCCCCAACTGCCAGGACGATGCCCACGAACTCATGACCCAGGATGACCGGCCCCTGGTGCCCGCTCACCGGATGGGCCTGGTGCAGCGGGATCCTTTTTGGCCCCACGAGAAACTCGGTTACATCGGTTCCGCACAGCGATCCCAGGAGTGGGGCAAGGAGCACTTCGTCCGGCCCGGGCGGACCGGGTTCGGCAACCTCCTTGACGCGCACGGCGAGTGGGCCATGATAGACGGCTGCTTTCATGCTGGTTCGTTCTCCTTCTTCTCTCTCTTTACCGTTGTGCCCGTCTCGCGGCACAACGTCAGCGCGCTTTCACTTTATTTTCTGGCATCGTCTTCGTGGCCGTCTCCTGCTTTCTCGGTTGCCGGGCCACGACTGGTGCGATGACTGCACACATCCCCGTCGTTTCCCCTCCGCATGCCATCTGGAGTTGGTACAGCTGGCGGATAAACGCCCGGTCACGCCGACGCAGCCAGCCGAAGATCTCGTCATGGAAAGGCGCGAGGTCTTCTGGTGAGGGCGGTATGTATGATGCACATGCCGCCACAAATTGGGAGCAGACCGACAGTTCCTGCGCGTCCCCACTGCCAGCTTCGTGTTTTGCAGAAAGTGGCCAGATGCGATCCGGCGCTGGTCCCGCTTGCTTCTTCATCTGGTAATTAAGCTGCAGGCTTTGCAGCTCCCAGCCAGCGCCCAGCACGGGCATGCCGACGAACCAGGCCAGCAGGGCCAGATAGCGCTGCATGATCGCACTCCATGAATCGGAGATCGCGCGTGGCACGAGGTTCAAAGGTTCTGTGCTCCGTGTCCCGTTCGTGTCCTTGACCCTCTGGCTTCCCTCAATGAGGCAGAGCCCGCGCGTCTGCCCCAGGAGCAGTTGGCAAAACAACGGCCAGATGCACCGGTCGAAGATCTCCCGGATGAAGGCCCCGTCTGCCAGGAGGTCACCCGCCTCACCTTCTGCGGGGGGAGGTGACGGTGGCAGCAACAAGGGGAGGCCCCCGGCGTGCTGCAAGCGCCGGATGATGGCGCTTCCCCTGCCTTGTGCATACGCGCCCAGGGTCACAATCGAGGGCCTCGTGGAAGCGTACCGCGCGGTGCGTGAGCGGCTCGCGAGGACCTGCGCCAGGTAAGCATCGCCATCCCGCTCCCTCAAGCGCAGCAGGTCGGTCGCCGCCCTGGTGCGAGCAATGATGGAACCAGCACACAGCGCAGCAATGAGGGCAACGATCCCTACCAGTACCATTGTGGCGAAAGGAAAAGCGAAACTGCCCTGCTGCCCCAGGAGCAGGCCGATCAGGGGAGGCCCGAAGGCCGAGGCCGGAGCCGCGATCACAGAAACCACGCCCTGCGCGATGCCTGGCCCGAATGCCTGCGCGGTACCGATGTGGCCCGCTTCGTCGAACGTCGCAGCATAGGGCAGTGTTGTACCACAGGCGAACAGGGCCAGTCCCCACCCGGTCACGAGCGCAGCGTGGGGGGGAAGCGCAAGCAGAAGCACTCCGAGGCAAGTCATGGTCGTTCCCGCGATCATCAACGCGCCGGGCGTGAAGACCCGGTGCGAGAGCAGCAGGCCCCCTAGAGGGCGAAAGAGCATGCCTGCGAGCAGTCCCACGGCTCCCAGCATGGCCGCGAGTTCCAGCGACAGCCCGTAGGAACGAGCGAAATAGACCGCCAGCCAGGGAGCAATGGCCTGGCCTATCCCCAGCGTGCCCAGCAGCACGAGCCCAATCGTCCAGAGGGAGCGAGAACAAAAAGCGGCTGCCATGCGCCGGGTCGCTGCGGAGACCTGATGAGGTGCCTGGCTGCCGAGCGTCATGAGGCAGAGGATGCTGGCAGCCAGTCCAAGCGCACCCCAGACCGCAAAGGTTGTCCGCCAGCCGAAGAGTCCAAGCAGTGTCGGGGTCACCAGCAGCCCGAGCCCCGCGCCGAGCTGCATCGCTCCGCCAAAGAGACCCAGGCCCAAGGCGGCATATCTTCCCTGCCGTGCCGCGAGCGAGGCGGCCACGATGGCTGCCCCGGCACCCAGCCCGATCACCAACCGGCACAACACGATCCAGACCAGGGTGGGGAACACCGGCAGGAGACATCCACCTGCCCCGACCACGAGCAGGGCTACAAAGAGCACGCGGCGCGATCCGTACCGGTCGGCGAGCCAGCCCCCTGGCAGGTAGGAGAGGCCGATCCCGACGTAGAGCAGGGTGGAGAGGAGACCGGTCGCCCCGCTCGTCACGTGCAGCTCGCGCTGGAGCAGCGGGATAAGCGGGCCGTAGTCGGTGAAATTCGCCGAGATGGCCACCGCTGCCAGCGCCAAGATGCTCATGCGCACAGCGGTGCCCAGGAGGTCCGTCGACCGGCTTTGCCGCCTCGTGTCTGGTAGCGCTACGCTCATAGTTCCCTCTTTCCAATGCTCTTCGCTCGCTCGATTATGTACATGAGTTCCTACCGGCTCGCCTGCCCTGTTTGGCCTCCCTGTACCGAAATGACTGCTCCAGTCCTCTCCTGCGTCACAAAGTCCGCCAGGACCGACCAGTCTTCGTGCGCGCGTCCTGCCACCCGCGCGGCCAGGAGGTGTTCGTGGACAATCTCGGCAAACGGCAGTGACACAGCAACGCGATCCGCCGCCTGGAGGACCAGTTCCACATCTTTGAGTCCCATCGGCACCGGGAAGCGCGCGTCGCTATAGTCCCGCTCCCCGATCATGCGGCCATAGTCCTCGTAGACGGCTCCCGTGAAGAGGGGAGATTCGACCAGCATGCGCAGGAACTGCGCCCGGTCCGCCCCGCACTGCTCGACCAGTGCCGCTGCTTCACCCATGGACTCGATGGCAGCGGCGATGAGGAAGTTGTAGCCCAGTTTGACGGCGTTGGCGACCTCCACCCGCTCCCCCAGGTCATACAGATGCAAACCGAGCACATCAAGCAAGGGGAGTACGCGCACTTTGGCGGAAGCCGCTCCGGAGAGGAAGATCGAGAGCCGGGCCGCTTCTGCCAGGTCCGGGCGTCCCAGCACAGTCGCGGCTAGATAGTGGCTCCCCTGCTGCCGGTAGACCTTCGCCAGTTGCGCGGAGACCTCCGGTGAGACGGTGCTCAGCGAGAGGTGGACGCCTCCCCGGCCTATGCGCGAGAGAATGCCACCCTCTCCTAGGGCCACCACCAGGAGCGCCCGGTCATCGGGCACCATGCTGAGCACGATGCCTCCCGGCTCGGCGACCTTCCCAGGACTTGTTCCAGGCTCTGCGCCCTGTGCCACGAGCGGAGCCATGCGCTCCTCACGCACGTCGAACACTCGCAGCTTGTACCCTGTTTGTAAGAGGTTGAGCGCCATGGGCTGGCCCATCTGACCCAGCCCGACGAATCCGATGCGTTCTGACATAGCTATGTTCCTTCCTTATGGTTGTGCGCCTGAGAGCACGCACCACTCGTTATGACTCCGCGTAGACGACAATGCCCCGCCCGCTTTCGGGGACGAAGATGTGGTTGGTGAGCGGATCGACGGCCACGCTGTGGGCTTTCTTCACGGTGGGAACATTCTCAACCCAGGCGCCGGTCTCCGCATCGACGACCGAGAGCTGCGGGCCGCTGGGGTTGGTAAAGGCGGCCAGGTAGAAGCGCTGGTCGCCCCGGTTGTACCACACCTCGTCACACCCGCTCGTCTGTAGAATGGTTGCTTCGACCTGCCCGGAGAGGGCGCTGATGATCACGGGATGCCCAGCGCAGCCCAGCAGCAGCTCCTGGGTGGCAGGATCGAGCGCGATGCCGCTCGGATCGCAAGCTGGGAGCGGGTATTCTTTGACGAGCCGCTCTGTCAGCGGGTCAACGACGGCGACGGCTCCACCCGGGTAGCGCTTATTGGCAGGTACCGAGAGGTAGAAGCGATGCGTCTGGGCATCGAACACCGGCGCTTCCAGACCACCACTCGCCCCCGCGAAGACCAACTTGCCCACAATGGCGCGTGTGGCGACGGAAATGAACGTGGCGAAGGGAGTGGCGTCTGAGCCGTTGGTTACGAGCAGGAGCTGATACTGCGCATCGTAGGCCATTTCATCGGCCCGCTTTGCGCCACCAGTATGCAGCGTGGCGACGATGGTGCGCGAAGAGAGGTCGATGACCTTGACCGTGCTATCGCCATCAGAGGCCCACAACTGGCCGAGGTCATCCACTAGCACACCTCCGGGTCCCTGCGTGTCGCGGCTCCCATGAAACCCACGAAAGCCGCCAATCTGCCCGATGAGCGTGTTGGTACGCGTGTCGATCAAGTCTACACTGGCGTTACTGGCATCGGCCAGGTAGTAGACCTGGCTCTGGTCATCCACGAAACTGATATCGAAAGCCCACAGACCTCGCGGAGGGATGTTCGGCCCGGTGATGAGCGCGATCTGCCGCAGGTCCTGCGTTGTTTCCTGCGCCTGTGCCTGATGCGTACTGACGACGTAGCTCACCGATGTGGCGATGGTGGCCAGCACCAGCAAGATGCCCAGCGACCAGGTCAGCCTGATTTTAACGTTTGTGCCCACGCACGTTCTCCTTCGTTCCCGGCGAGAAAAGACGCAAATAGAACGCTGCTGCTCTTCTCGCAGTAAGCAGCCAAAGTGATGGAGCTCTCAGAAAAGCACTTGAACAAGCCTCTTATAGAATCTTGAGAGAAAAGATGAGCTAATGCAGCGGAAACTGGATCAGCTTCTGTACCTTCTCTCTCGAGTGAGTCGCCCGGTAATGCCCTTCGCGATGCCGTCGATGCACCTGTGGGTCATACAGCGTTGGCCCCGGAGGTGTTGTTCCAGGAAACAGGCTCGAGAGCAGCTCCTGGTCCTTCTTGAGCAGCGCGTAGGCCACCGAGATGATCTGGCCAGCAATCCGGCCAATCAGTTTGCCGCGCCCGCTATAGCGGCGCGTGCGCTCATCATAGCGGCATTTGATGAGAAGCAGGCGCTCGTAGATCCTGGCCCACTCGCAGTCCTTGAGCCGCACGGCCTGCCACGCCACCAGATACATGATGTGCTTCAGCAGGCGCGCCCCACGCGAGGAGAGCCTGGCCCGATCCAGTGTGGTGCCCGATTGGCTGAGCATCGGAGCCCACCCGCAGTAGGATTTGAGCTGCGCCGCCCGTTCAAAGTTGGCAATGATGGTGGCGGCCTGGATGGGTCCGATCCCCGGAATGGAGGTCAGGATCTGGCCTTCCCGGCAGGTCGTGACGACTTGTCTTAGTTCCGTTTCGAGCTGCTCCAGGTGCTGTTGGATGAGCGTCAGTTCTTCAATCAACTGGCTCTGCTCGACCACCAGGCCACGCAGCCGTCCGGCCTCCTTCGTCCCGATGCTTTGCGCCGCCAGCCGCTGCAACTCGAGCAATTTGGCATCCGAGAGAGAACGAGCAGAACCTCGTCGCTCTTGGAGGGCCGCCAGACTCGCCGTCGCCAGGGCGGCGGGCGTCGGAAAGTGGGTGCGGATGGCCAGCGCCGTCGGCAGGTTGGGATTCTTGCACACCTGGACGAACTCGGGAAAGACCTCGTCGCAGATGGCGGTCAACTTGTTTTTCCGCCGCGTGCTTTCTACGGTGAGTTCGTAGCGATGATGCACCATCCCCCGCAACTGAGCAGCGGCGGGTGTTGGGGGCACGAGCCGACGCACCGCCTGCATTGGATCGCCGACCTGGACCCCCTTCTCCAGTTGGTTCAACAAGAGATTGGCCAGCCCGAGCGCGTCGCGTTTATCGGTTTTAAGCAGTCCTGCCTGGCGCTTCTGTACATGCAGGACGTACACCGGAATATCCAGTTCTTGCAGGTAGTGCAGCAAGGCGCGATGGTAATGCCCGGTGACCTCCAGCACCACGTAGACCTGGGTGAGCGGCACATAGGTGCTGATACGGTCGACCAGCGCACGAAAGCCCTCACGCGAGTTGGTGAAGGAGAAGGCCGGGCAGCTTTCAAAGCGCTGATGGCGTGTGAGAAGCGTTGGGGACACAAAGCCGGCCACATGGGTAGCCTTGCCGATATCGACCCCCAGGTACAGGGTTTCGAGAGCCAGCATCGGTATGACCTGCAGCTCAGACTGCGCCCGTTGTGCTTGACTGGCCATCCATTCACCTCCTTCGTCATGTCCCTATGCGTCACATCGCATGTGGTACTCAAGCACCGCTGCTGTCTCAAGCACACTGCTCTTCTTATACAAAAGCACAGCGCGCTATCCACGTGACCTGTGATGAAACGGCCCAACGTTGGAGGAGAGAAGCGGGACCCTGTGGACGTGTCTCTGCCAACTTCGGATCAGAAGTGTGGCTTCAACCTCTTATGAGGAGTGCGATCACATCCCCCAGCTTGTTCGTCGGAGTCGAGCTCCACAGTGTACCCAGGGTTCTTCAGGGCCTTTCCGGAAGGAAGCTACCCTCCCGTGCCTCTCCATTCCCCACCGTTTCCGAATCTTGAACAGAATTTCAAGATCTTATCCGAAGTGTACCTGAATTTTGCACAGAAACGGCTGACAGGTTTGTCCAATGTTTGGGGAACTGTGTCTACAATTTCTCGGCAGATCCTCTCTTAAAAATGCTGAGCATGTGATGGAAAAAGTCGGCCAGAAGGTCTCACCATTGAAAAGCAAAAACAGGTACAGTTGTTCTAGAATACCTGGCGTTGTTCAATGGACGCATTCCCTGTAAATGCAGTCAGGGAATGTCACCAAACAATAGAAAAGAGTGCGGTGTAAGCGATGGAGACAATTGAAAAGAAGATGAGCGACCATCAGTCATTCACAAGCCGTAACCGCTACCTTCCCACAAGGGAAAACTTCATATGGCGGATGAAACAGCTATTGTGCGACCTGGCGGATCAAGCGAGTACTATAGGCGAACAATCGAGGCAGGGAGACGTGTCGCCACTAGGCGACCAGAAACCACCCACGATGCGAACGTAGCATAAAGAGCAGTCATAGATGAGCAAGTATGGCTGCTCCGTTTATTCAAGCAATTTGCCTGATATGCCGCAGAATAAACGCCTCCAAATCGGCACCCCATTGCAGTTCGCCAACGCCGGTGAGTTTCCATTTTTCAATCTATGAAGAGACGTTTAAGTCATCCTCGAACCGTATGTGTACCAGGTACGCGAACATATCCTGAAGCCCTTGCTCATTTTGTGGAGCTGTTTGCCGAGAAATTGGACGGCCTGTATCCCAGCACAGTAAATCCTGGCGCACGCAGTGGGTGCTGGTGATTCCACATTGCAGAGAGTCTGAAGGGTATACTGAGGAGTGAGACTTTGTGCTACTGTTGTGGCGGTTGCATTGGTCTGGGCTACTGCGTTTTGCGTTGCTTGTGCATTGACCGTGGCTGCTATGTTTGGCGTTGGAGAAGGCGAGAGGGTCACAAGGGTCGTAGGGATATGTGTTGGAGAAGGTGTTGCTCCTTTGTTTATACTCGCTAACAGAAATATGCCGGTGACAATAGCAGCAAGTATTGGGCTACCTATAAGAGCAATAATTATATTCCTCTTGAAAGAGTTCTGCTGTTGCGGATTATTTGAGGCCTGGCCAGAGGACTGGTGAGGGTACTGTTGCGGTTGCTGAGACATCTCTATCGTCCATTGAAAGCATGAAAATTATCTTTGTAACTATTCAGAGTCCTAGTATTACAACGAGACTTTTTTAGGGTAAACTGAAAGGAAGTTTTTTTCTGGAGGTGAAACCTGATGGCTTTCGTGCTTGATGTCACTGCTGATCAGCCACCTCTTCCAGGGCAAATAACCGTCCAGAGCTTGACTGCCGAAGAGGTGGCTTCTCTCGCTGAAGAATTGGTAATCTACCACCAGCACTTTGCGCCGTTGTTTTACCGCCGTGAGCAGCGCGAGTGGGCAGAGTTCTATTTGCGTGGGCTGCTCACGGCCGATGTCACCCGCAAGAATGTCGAAGCCATGGCCCTCCGCCTGCTGGGAGTGGGGCCGCATGCGGAACGGCAGGTCCGGGCGCTCCAGCAATTCATTGGGGAAGGCAAGTGGGACGACGATGCGCTCCTGGCAGAGCATCAGCACCTCGTGAACGAGACGCTCGGCGAAACGGATGGGATCCTGATCGTGGATGGCTCCGACTTCCCCAAACATGGAAATCACTCAGCGGGGGTAGCACCTCAATGGTGCGGGCACACCGGCAAAAAGGACAATTGCCAGGCTGGGGTCTTCGTGAGCTATGCCAGCCGCAAGGGAGCGACGTTGCTTGACCGGCGTCTTTATCTGCCGGAAGCCTGGTTCGATGAGGAGCACCACGCACGGTGGCAGGACTGCCAGATCCCCGACGAGATCGCTTTTCAGACGAAACATGAGTTAGCGGCACAGATGGTTGAGGGTATCATGACCTCTGGACGTCTCCAAGCGCAGTGGGTCGCCTGCGACGAAGGGTATGGCGACTCCCCGGCCTTTCTGCAACGGCTGGACGCGACGGGGCTGTGGTATTTAGCTGAGATCCCGCGCGATACCAAAGTCTGGCCGCTTCTGGAAACGGATGGGCAGACGGGGCGAGCGCTGCCGAGCAAGTGGGTGCCGCCCCAGGCCCCCTCGCGCAAAGGACCTGCTCCCCGCCGTGAACGCTTACATCCCAATTCCCCAGCCAAAGTGGCAGTGGAAGAACTGGCGAAACAAAGGCCCGCCTCGTCCTGGCAACGCTTTCGCCTGTTGGAGGGGCACAAAGGCCCGCTGGTCGCTGATTTTCTCGTGCTGCGCGCCATCCTGCCGCTTGATCGCTTACCGGGTCCAGAGGTCTGGGTCGTGATCCGGCGGAAGGTCAGTGGTTCGCCAGAGGAACCGGAGTGGAAGTTTTACCTGAGCAACGCTCCGCTAGAAACCGCACTTGCCACCTTTGTGCGAGTGAGCGGGATGCGCTGGCCCATCGAGACGTGTTTTGCCGAATGCAAAGGAGAACTGGGCATGGACCATTACGAGCTCCGGTTCTGGCGCGGGTGGCAGCATCACATGACGATGGTTATGCTTGCCCATCACTTCCAGGTTCGGTGGCAACAACGCCTCAACCAGAGAGAGGGGGGTCCTGCGACCCACCACAGCCTGTCCGTTACCTACTCCCGATGAGGTGCCTGGTCTGGACGCGCATCCTGCTCTGCCGCTCAGCATTGCTCAGATACGTTTGCTCTTGCGCGTTGCCTTGCCCCAACCTCCATTGGACCTGCCAGCAGCCCTGGCCTTGATCGCGTATCAGCAGCGCCACAACTAAGCGGCCTATTGCTCTCATCGCAAGCGCCTGCTGGCTCAGTTGCAAGAGGTACGCTGGTAAAACTAACGTTGGAGGGGATCAGCGTCTCCCAGCCTGTATGCTGTCCGCTCAGCCAGCATCCGGAGCTTTCAGGAAGCTGGAACAACTATTCCCTCCCGGCTCAACATGTCGGCGAACGGTGAGACTCGGTCAAGTTGGGGTCTGAAACTGGGCTGGTGAACCCCTTTCTTGATTACCCCAGCAGCTTCACATGAAAGGCTGTCGCCAACTCCTCGATCCACTCCGGATGATACGTCAGGCCGTACTTTTCGGCAAGCGCGGCAACCTGTTCGGGGTCGGGCGGGCCGGAAGGCTGGAGCAAGCGCGCCATCTCCCGAAAGTAGGTCTCAAAGCCTGCCGGGCAGATGATCTCAAGCAGTCGCGCCGGGCCAGGGCCAGCGTTCCAGAACGTGTGGGGGATGCCTCTGGGCTTAAAGACATACGAACCAGCAGTGGCCTGAACGACAAGATCCCCAATTTTGACTCCTACCTCCCCCTCCAATACATACGAAAGCTCATCTTCTCCGTGGTGTGTATGAGGCATGGCAAGGGTTCCTGGCGCAACCGGATGCTCAACGATGGAAAGTGCCCCGCCAGTCAAGGGGCCAAACACCTTGAAGATGACCCCCACGCCACCCAGGGCAACAGTCTCGCCCATACCAGGTTTCACGAGAAGATCTTCTCTGCTCACCTGCATTGTGCCGCTCCTTTCTCGCATGTGCCGAGGCACTGGCGTGCCTGGCAATTCCAGAAAACAGTGATGTATACTGATAGTGCAAAGCATACCAGAAGGCCGGGGCTTTGTCAATATTCAGTGAACAATTTTGTCTAATGAAACTGTGTGGTATACTGCCTCTATGACACGCACCTATCACCTGAAACAGCGCGCTCAGCGCCAGCAAGCAACTCGTCAGCGGATTATCGAAGCAGCAGTCGAACTGCATACGACCCTTGGACCCGCCCAGACCACCATCAGCGCCATCGCCCAACGGGCCGGAGTGGAGCGACTGACCCTGTATCGCCACTTCCCCGACGAGCACGCGCTGCTCTCTGCCTGCTCCAGCCATTATCTGAGCACCCACCCCTTGCCCGACCCCACCCCTTGGGGACTGATCGCTGACCCCCAGGCTCGTTTGCGCCGGGGCCTCGCTGAGGTCTATGCCTACTATCGCCGGACCGAGCAGCACATGGCCGCTCTCCAGCGCGATGCACAAGTGCTGCCTCAGTTACGCGAGTTCGCCGCGCCCTACCTTGAGCGCTGGGGCCAGATGCGCGCTGTGCTGGCTGCCGCGTGGGGGGGGTCTGCCCCAAAGCTTCCGAAGCTTTCCGCCGCGCTGGGCCACGCGCTTGACTTCCAGTCCTGGCGCTCGCTCGTCCGCCAGCAGGGGCTTGAAGACGAGCAGGTGGTTGAGCTGATGGTTGGCATGGTTCGCTGTCTGGTCGCAGGCACCTAAAACCACCGCGAGTCCTTGGCTCTTCATTCTGCTGGTTCTTCGTGACAGGGGAGAGCAACACGTCGCCTCCTCAGAGCATAGCTCCCTGGTTCAGTGGACAGCATACAGGCTGGGAGACGCTGATCCCCAACGTCAGTTTTGCCCTGACGAGAAAAAGTCTCGTTGTATTACTAGAAGACTTGCCTGAAAAAGCAAAAACGACTACAGTAGACCTATGACAGCCGAAGAAGAACTGCTGCGACAAGCAAATAGCCGCCATGTCCTTATCACACTTTTACGGGCGAATCTGGGCGATACCCTATATTTACGGACGAAACGGGGTTGTACCCTAATTACTGGGTTCGCACCTCAGCGCCTCGGAACTCGCATGAGGCATCATCGGTGTATCCGCTCCCGATATCGAGTGTCCCGAAGGACACCCCGCCAGAGAGCGATTGAGGTATGTAGTCACTGAATACCTGGCGATCATCGACGAAAGCCATTACCTGCGAGCCGTTCACAAGGGCACCGATCGTATGCCAATCATTCAAATTGGTAGCATATGGAACCGTAGTTGGTCCTTCATAGGCACGGGCTGGAATCTTACCATCCCAATACGCAAGCTGCAGGCCATCTGAGCGTAGGGCGAGTTGGAATAGGCTATTCACACTTTTATATGCAAATATCAGCGTGCAGGCTGTGGCAGTCGATCCTGATATCTGTCTCGCTTCGACCTGTGCATAGTATTTTGAAGATGTCGACTTTGTCGGGAACCAGGCAATGAGATTCGACTGACTGCTATCAATATGAATTATGATGGAGCTACCGTAGTCTACTCCGTAGCCGGTTCCATATTCGGTATTTCCAGCGAGTATGGACTTACCTTGTGGGCCTGATGGTATTTGCAGCAGGTTCCAGCCGGCTGCCTGGTGACGCGCATCTCGACCTGGGGCCGTATCCTGCACTTGGGCCGCAACGCCGACGCCAACCACGACAACCATGGTGACGACCAGAGTAATCACGAACTGACTCCACCGCGGTAGGTTGTGGAGAAGCCTGTTGAGCACTACAGCCGCCACCACAGTAATTGCTGATGTTATTCCAACAACGGTACCAGTTGGAAGAAATGAATACATGTCCTGATACTGGGCTAGGACAGTGATTATTATGGTTGCCATAGCAGCCAATAGCTCGGGTGACCAACTCTCGCCCTCTTTAGATTGATTCCTTGCTGGCTTGCGCTGCAATCCTCCAGCTGCAGAACGTCTATTTACCACTTGATGCCTCCAAGATTCTGCTGGCAGATGCAAATGATACCCTTAACTCTTTTACTTTTACATTAAATTTTGGTAACTACTTAGGTGTACTTTAGCTGGTTTCCTCTCCTTTGGCAAGTCTAGAGGAGACCTGATATTGTTCACGCTTAACATCAGGAAGATTCTGGGGACAACTCAGCCAAGCACTGGAAGAAAGGGTTGAGACCCTGAGCAGCCCAGGTGCCAAAGAGACTAAAGAGATCCATACGCGTGTGGGAGCCTTTGGGGC
>DATGGW010000531.1:0-7727 GCA_035308345.1 Ktedonobacteraceae bacterium
GCAGGGTACTGTCCTGTATGGCGGTGCGCGGCAATTCATCCAGGCTGGTCAGGCCAAATTGCTGGAGAAATTCGGGGGTGGTCGTGAAGAGCGCGGGGCGTCCAATCGTTTGCGCGCGTCCAATTTCCATCACTAAGCCATGCTGAATGAGGCTGGCAAGGGCGCGATCGCTGTTCACGCCGCGCACCGCCTCAATCTGGGCGCGCGTAATAGGCTGGCGATAGCCGATGACAGCCAGCGTCTCCATAGCGGCAGTGGTCAGCCTGGCAGTCATGGGAAGTCCGAGCAGCGCAGCTACATAACGCGCATTTTCGGGAGCAGTCACCAGTTGCACCTGTGTCCCCAGGCGCTGCAGGCGTATGCCGCGCTGCTGGCTCTCCAGTTGATGCGTAAGCGCTTGCAAGCCGTCATCCAGAGATACAGCATCGATATCAAGCAACTTGCGCAGCTCGTCATACTCTAAAGGGCGGCCAGAGACGAACAGGACGCTCTCTATGGCCGCCGCGATGGTTAATGTGGTTGGTTTTTCCTGTATTTGCGTCATACACTCCAGAAAACGTGCTTATTGTCCGGATTCTTCTGAGAGTGTAACATATCGGCAACGGGCTGTCGAGTACGCGCTTGGCCATGGCCAGGATCTGTGAATGATTACCAGCGGCGCGTGTTGGCCTTCCAGGGCAACCACTTGCGGTCGCCCTGGCAATCATTCACAGGCCCTATGGCCATGGCATATTCCCGCATAGCCAATGTTTGATAGTATACCACTCAAACTTTCTTGCAATGCCGGGCTCAACATGCTATACTGGTGACGTATAAAATTCCTGTAACGGGAGAAATGACATGAAACCCGAACAATTCACCGAAAAAGCCCTCGAGGCCATCAGTGATGCCAATGCATTAGCCAAACAATCCAACCATAGCCAGATCGAGGTGGAACACCTGCTTAGCGTGCTGCTCGCGCAGGATGGCGGCATCGTCCAGCACATTATGCAGAAGGCGGGCAGCGATATAAGGTCAGCGCAGAGGATGGTCAATGCCGACCTGGAGCGTATGCCGCGCGTTTTTGGCGGGAGCAATCCCCATCTGTCGCCGCGCATGGATAAGCTGCTTGAACAGGCCAGACAGGAAAAGCAAAACTTCAAAGACGATTTTATCAGTGTTGAACATTTGCTGCTTGCCATGTTTGATATCGGCGATGGCGCGGCGCAGCGCGTCCTTAAAGCGGCGGGGCTTACGCGTGATAATGTGCTGAAGGCGCTGACCCCCATTCGTGGGGCGCAGCGTGTGATCGACCAGAACCCGGAGGGAAAATACCAGGCGCTGGAGAAGTATGGACGCAACCTGACGAGGTTGGCGGCGCAGGAAAAACTCGATCCCGTGATCGGGCGCGATGAAGAGATTCGCCGCGTGATACAGGTGCTCAGCCGCCGCACGAAAAACAATCCCGTGTTGATTGGAGAACCTGGTGTAGGCAAGACCGCCATCGTCGAGGGGCTGGCGCAGCGCATTGTCAACAACGATGTTCCTAAATCACTCGCAAATAAACAGGTGGTTACACTTGATCTTGGTTCGCTGGTTGCGGGCGCGAAGTTTCGCGGCGAGTTCGAGGAACGCTTGAAAGCGGTGCTTAAAGAAGTGACCAGCACCGACGGCAACATCATCCTCTTCATTGACGAATTACATACGCTGGTGGGAGCGGGGGCAGCCGAGGGCGCGATGGACGCTTCCAATATGCTCAAACCCATGCTGGCACGCGGCGAACTGCATTGTATCGGCGCGACCACGCTGGATGAGTACCGCAAGCATATCGAAAAGGACGCCGCGCTTGAACGGCGCTTCCAGCCGGTGATCGTCGATCAACCGACGGTTGAGGATACTATCAGCATCCTGCGCGGGCTGAAGCAGCGTTACGAAGTGCATCACGGCGTCAGCATCCAGGATAGCGCGCTGGTCGCGGCAGCCATGCTCTCCAATCGCTACATCACTGATCGTTTCCTGCCTGATAAAGCCATTGACCTGATAGATGAGGCAGCCAGCCGCCGCCGCGTGGAACTTGACAGCACTCCCGGCGAGATTGACGCGCTGGACCGCCGCATTCTGCAACTAAAAATGGAACAGGAAGCGTTGAAGAAGGAAAAAGACGCGGCCAGCCGCGAACGCCTGGCGAAAGTGGAGCAGGAGATCGCTAACCTGTCCGAGCAGCTGCGCCCTCTGAAGCTTGCATTGGACAGCGAGCGGACGCTGGTAGAGACGCTGGCCAATCTGAAGAAAGAGTTGGAACAGAAGCGGGGCGATAGTGAAAGAATCAGGCGTGAAATCGAACTCGAATATGCGCAGCATGGCAGCGCGAATTTTGAGAAGGCCAATCTTTTGAAAACGGATATTGAGCAGTTGGAGCAGCGTATCCAGGAGATGGAAGCGAAGTCGGCCAGCCTCAAGAGCGAACGCATGCTGCGAGAAGAGGTCACAGCCGAGGATATCGCTGAGGTGGTCTCGAAGTGGACACATATTCCAGTCTCAAGGTTGATGCAGGGTGAAGTTGAGAAATTGCTCACGATGGAGGATCACCTGCGCGAGCGCGTGGTGGGCCAGGATCATGCGTTGCAGGTTGTCGCCGACGCCATTCGCCGCTCGCGCGCAGGATTACAGGACCCCAACCGGCCACTGGCAAGCTTCATTTTCCTGGGGCCAACCGGCGTGGGTAAAACCGAACTGGCGCGCGCGCTGGCGGAGTTTCTGTTCGATGACGAGCAGGCGATGGTGCGCATCGACATGTCGGAGTACATGGAGAAGCACAGCGTCTCGCGCTTGATCGGCGCGCCGCCGGGTTATGTCGGCTATGACGAGGGAGGCCAACTGACAGAAATAGTGCGCCGCCGTCCTTACTGCGTGGTGCTCTTCGATGAGATCGAGAAAGCCGCGCCGGAAGTCTTTAACGTGCTGCTGCAAATGCTCGACGATGGCCGCCTGACGGACGGGCAGGGCCGCACGGTTGACTTCAAGAACACGGTTATCATCATGACCAGCAACGTCGGCACGGCATGGCTGGGCGAATTTGAGGGTATGGACGAAGACAATGTGCAGCGCGTCGTGCGAGTTCGCCTGCGCGAAGATGGTTTCCGGCCAGAGTTCATCAACCGCATCGACGAGGTGGTGGTGTTCCATCAGATCAAGCACGCTCAAATGATGAGCATTGTGGATATCCAGGTCAATCAATTGCGCGCGCGCCTGGCTGAGCGTCATATCACCCTGCGTATGAGCGATAAGGCCAGGGCATTGCTGGCAGATATGGGTTACGACCCGCAATTCGGGGCGCGCCCGCTCAAGCGCGTCATCCAGAGAGAGGTACAAAATCGCGTAGCTCGCGCCATCCTCGAAGGAAGAGTGCAAGATGGCAATACTGTAGCCATTGATGTCAAAGATGACGAGTTGACGCTGGAGGTTACAGGTTAGTTGGCGTGTGACATAATAGAGTACATCGAACGGTTTATACACAATCAGGCAGGTTTTTATGCAGACCATGAACGCATTGCAGCTACAAGAGGCTGATAAGTCGGAGCTTATTCGCGAGTTGAGCGCGATGCTGGCCCAGATCAGCGTGCTGCAAAGTATCGCACGCCCTGGCGGCGGCAAGCTGGATAGCACAGACGCGACTCTCTCTCTGGTTGATCTGACCAGGCTGCGCAGTGGGCTGGAGACGCTGGAACAGATGGCGCGCGCAATGCTCTACGAAGCGCGTTCCGCCGAAGATACGTTGTCCCTCGAAACCTTGCCGGACGCGCCTCTGGCCGAGGCCCTTGCGCGCGTGGTTGATGAGACCTCCGAAGCGCTGCAACTTTCCAGCCGTGTCGTGTTTTCTGGCGAGGAACGCCCCCTGGCCGGTGAGATCGAGCGCGTGCTTTACCACATTGCGCGCGATGCGCTATCCCAGGTGAGACAGCATAGTGGAGCGCGCAAGCTGCGCTTCACGCTGCACTACGGGCGCGATGAAATAGTGATGAGCGTCGAAGACGACGGGGTTCCATCGCAGCAAGCTGCCTTGAGCATGTTTGCTGACGGCGAGCGCGCTCTACCGGCTCCACCATTCACGGCAGGGGAGAATCAGGCCGACTACAACACGGACGATGTCCTGTTCGCCAGCTTACACAACCGCGTTGAGCAGCTTGGAGGCTCACTCGAAGTGATTACAAGCGTCGAACATGGAGTACAGGTGCAGGCCAGTCTTCCTTACACGCTGCGAACGCAGATGCGGGAAGAGGTGACCATTGTTCCCGCACCGGTGGCCGCGATCAATCGCGCCCCTACGGCAAATCCGATCCGCATCCTGGTGGTTGATAGCCTGGCCGTAACCAGGGCCGGCCTGCGGCATCTGCTGGAAAGCTATGACGATTTGCTGGTAACGGGTGAGGCGATCGATGGCGTGCAAGCTGTGAGCGAGACGGCGGAGTTGGGACCGCAGGTGGTCATCATGGATGCGCAGTTGCCCGGTGGACAAAGCCTGGAGGCGCTGCGCCAGATAAAGCTGCTCAATCCTGATACACGTGTGCTACTGCTCACCACGCTTGAGCGCGAAGAATACCTGTATGAGACACTGCGCGCGGGCGCGGATGGCTATATGCTCAAAGATATCGCGCCGGACGAACTCGCACAGGCGGTGCGCGCAGTTGCGCGGGGAGAAGTGCTGGTGCAGCCGCAAATCGCGGGCCGCCTGATCTCGCGTTTTGGCAAACAGGGACGCGCCATCAATGCGCTGGAGAGCCTGACGGCGCGCGAGATGGAGGTGCTGCGGCTGCTGGCGCGCGGACTGCGCAACAAAGAGATAGCAGGCCGCCTGTATGTCAGCGAGCGCACCGTCAACTTCCACCTGGCAAATATCTATCAAAAACTTAATGTCTCCGGTCGAACCGAGGCATTAAGTAAAGCGCACGAGCAGGGATTGCTCACGGCCTGAGTAAGCCCGCGTGCCAGGTATCGATTTCATGCTTCAAAGAGGCAATATACTCGGCCTCGTCATTCCCATCGCTGTTTGGCGCGTATTTGGGGATGATTTGATCCACGGTCACCAGTCCCCACTGCGCAACATACAGATTACGGATGAGTTTGTAATATTGCTCGAAACCATCTGTCCAGCTATACATCTGCGCATATCCTCCTCTGTCCTGGTCGATGCAAGGACGGGTGGGAATGCAGCGTAAATTGCCAAGTGAAAGCGTCACACGCGCTTCTCCGGTGGTGCCAAAAAGACTTTCATGCATAAAGAACGCCAGCGCAAAGACGGGATCAATGCCATATTTCACGCCCAGGTCATACATCTGCTGTCCCAGGCCCGCTGCCGGCGAACCATAGCTGGCCAGCACGCGGTTGATTAAATCCGCTGTGATAGTAGGCTTGCCAAGCACAGAATAGGGACCGCTGCTGGTTGGAAGAGGCGTTCTGGCTGTTATGGGACCGTTACTATTCTCCCAGACATTGAAAGCGTTAATGGTGCCGCCCACCTGGATGGAAAAGGTCTGACCCGCGTTGTAAGATTCGATCTGCCCGTTATCATGCCTCTGGAACATACCCGCTGAGACGGTGACACCCAACGCCAGAGCTACACATACCATGCACAGAATTAGTGGAGTCAGCCAGGAATGATGCCGCGCCAGTGGCTTGTGGCCGGCGGGCAGGGCAAGCTTGTTGGTTCTTCGCGCCAGGACTATGCTTTCCGTATTGACAGGCTCAAGATACGTATTTCGTTCTTGCTCTTCCTCTTCATGAACCTCTGGCAATACGCGTGTAGCGCGCCTGGGAATGTTGGTTTGAGGAGTAACCGTAATCTCTGGAAGTGGGTGCTGCTCTCCATAGCTACTGCCTCGTGCCATACATGACCTCCTTGTTAGAACATTTGTGCCATTTATTGGTAGTGTAGCACACACTGCCAAACGGTGCAAGCTACACCGGGTGATACATCTTGATACACTCTGGCATATTACCAGCAAAGGGACAGATCGTCAACGTAATGCAAGTATATCACAGGTCGCTGCTGTTTTATGCGGCGGCGCATCCAGATTTTCGGGGGTGTCGGGGCAATGTTAGTCGCCAACCCTTGCGATAGCATAGCATACCCGCTATAATGAATCCCATTACGACAGGTGCGTAATGCTGCGCTATATCGTCCAGTAAAGTCAAATTGAGCGATTCTCGCTCTTTTCTCCTCGATTAAAGGGGCGCTATGACCGAGCAACTCAACATCATCTTAGTTCCTCACACGCACTGGGATCGTGAATGGTACCAGACGTTTCAGCAATTTCGCATACGGCTCGTACATACAGTTGATAAGTTGCTCGACGTGCTGGAGCGCGATCCTGATTTCAGGCACTTCATGCTTGATGGGCAAACTATTGTCTTAGATGATTACCTGGAAGTGCGCCCCGAAGAGGAAGAGCGACTTAAAAAGTATACACGCAGCGGGCGCATTACGGTCGGCCCCTGGTATTTGCAGCCCGATGAGTTTCTGGTCAGCGGCGAATCCCTGGTGCGCAATTTGCAGATCGGCCTGCAGCGAGCCGCCGAATTTGGCGAACCGATGCGCGTGGGATATGTGCCCGATTGCTTCGGGCATATCGCGCAGCTGCCGCAAATCCTCAAGGGAGCCGGCATCGACAGCGCGGTCTTCTGGCGCGGTGTGGGCGAGGAAGCGCAGAAAAGCGAGTTTTACTGGGCCGCGCCCGACGGCACGAAGACGCTGGTGGTACACCTGGCCGGTGTCATGGGCTATTCTAATGCGCGCGACATGCCGCTCGCGCCGCGTGAGTTCGCGGCGCGAGTCGAACTGCTCAGCGCACCCTTGCTCGAGAAGGCTACTACGAATACGCTGCTCTTCATGAATGGTTCTGACCATCTGGAACCACAGGAGGGATTGCCGGCCGTCATCAAGGCCGCTAACGAACAACTGGCGCACATCAAACCCGAACAAACGCGCCAGTTGACGCAGACCGGACCAACCGGCCAACCAGGGCATGAAGCCGTGTATGATGGCATAGTGGTGCGCATTGGCACGCTGCCACAATATGTTGCCGCGATACAACAGCATATTGCACAGGCCGGGGAAGACTCGCTGCAAACTCTGAGCGGCGAAATGCGCAGCAGCCAGTTTTCGCACCTGCTGCCTTCCGTCCTCTCCACGCGTATGTGGATCAAGCAGCAGAACGCCGCCGCGGAGCATCTACTGGAACGTTGGGTAGAGCCGTTGACTGCCTGGGCCTGGAAGTTGGGCGCGCCCTATCCCGGCGGGCTGGTGCGGCTGGCATGGCGCTACCTTTTGCAGAACCACCCGCATGACAGCATTTGTGGCTGTAGCATCGACCAGGTGCATCGCGAAAACAGCGTGCGCTTCGCGCAGAGCCAGCAGATTGGCGAGCAAGTAGGCGCTGAAGCCCTGCATAACATCGCTCGCTTTATTGATACGCGCGTGCCCGTCATCAATTCTGCGCAGGACGAGGCATACGCGGGCAGGGAGGCCGTGCCCATTGTTGTCTTCAATCCCGCGCCCTGCCCGCGCCCGGAGATCGCGCGAGCGGTGGTGCAGCTTCAAGGGCTGACACAGCGCGCGGCAGTGGTGGATGAACACGGGAAACGCATGCCATACCATATTGTCAATCGCTGGCGGCAGGAAGTTGGCTCGATGACGCTGCCACGCGAGATGGTTGCCGCGGCTGCCGGGCTGCAGGGGCAGGGAGCGCAGG
>DATGGW010000532.1:0-9107 GCA_035308345.1 Ktedonobacteraceae bacterium
CAAGCCGGCACTACTCGCAGCGGCTCAAGCGTGCTTCGACCGCTTCAACCAGTGCCCACAGAAGATCCTATCGGTCATCGGCTCCAAAGCCGTAAACATTCGTTGATTGTACTTAGCTGACTTTCCAAAGAATTTAGACAGGCTAGTTGGGTTAAAGGCCAAAGGCACGATGATAGCGTTTGCGACCATTTGCCGCAAAACAACAACAGGTGTATAATCTGTCACGAAGATAAAGGCATGCTGCCTTTCACCCTTACCGATACATGCGACAAAAGGATTGACTATATACCATGCTTACGCTGCCGTTGATATTATTTATCGTGATGACCGAACTGTCGGTCGGGGCTTTCGGCGTACTCTTCCTGCTCGATTGGCGCAACCAGGTCAAGCGCAGTTTTCTCATCACTTATACCATCATTTACCTGTTCCTGACCGGCCTGACTTATTTATTCCAGCAGGGCTTCTCAAACGCGCAGTTACTCAACACCTTTAAGCTGCTCGATAAAGGTTGGACGAGCTATCTAACGCCGTCCCTGCTGCTCTTCCTGCTGCTGATGCTGCCTTATGCTTTCTTCCTGCTGCGCGATAAAAAGGCGGGCGTAGATGGCAAAGTCGAGGAACGAACTATCGTTTCGCGCACGCGTATCCTGCGCCTCGTCAGCGGCGGCCTGTCCCTGCTGGCAGGGCTGATAACGCTGTTTGTGCTCGGCATGATCTACCGGCCATTGGCTTCCACGAGTCTCACGGGAGTGTTTATTGTGGGCGGTTTCTTCGCCGCTGCGCTCGCGCTCGGCGGCGTCATGACGGCCATGTGGCTGGGACACTGGTATCTCGTCACACCCGCACTTTCGGAGAAACCGCTGCAATTCGCCGCCATACTGGTTCTGCTTGGCATACTGGCCGAGGTACTCTTCGCCTTTACCGGCACGCCTGCTACAGTCGCTCAGTCACAAACCACCCCGGTAGTTTCAGCCACAGCCACTACAGCGGCTACCCCGTCGCCCGGAGCGACCATCAAACCCTCGGATGTCCCTACCGTCACGCCGCTCAGCACCGGCGCTATCGGCTGGCTGCGCATCCTGGTGGCCTTTGTCTTGCCCCTGCTGCTGCTGGCTTTCATCCTGAAGCTGATCCACGGCCGCTCGTTCCAATCGGCAACGGGCATGCTCTATCTTGTGGTGGTGCTGACGCTGGCCGGCGAAGCGATGGCGCGCGGCCTATTCCTGATCGGCTTGCAGTGAAATGCTACAATATCTTGCATGATTGATAACGACAAATGCCTGCTGCCAGCCTTTGAAGCACCCGACCACCTGGAGATTTACGATATACACAACGCATCTTATGATGTCGAACTGGGCGTAACCACCCTGACCGGGCTGCTTAATCGCCATAAACCACGCGTCTACCTGCTCAGCAACAACGACGCGGAGACTCTCTTCAACGCATTGCTGGCGCATGTTCCGCATGAATGCATCAATACCAGCGCCGCGAACACGCTTAATGCAATGCTGACAAAATACCGCGACATCGTCAAAGGTATGGTCATCTACGACCCCACCCTGCTCGACAGCGTAAACGTTGCTACGACGCTGGCCGGGCTGCGCGACGCCATCGTCGTTTCGCCGCAGCAGGCCACAGCTTTCCAGCAGAAGCCATATCAACTGCCCGTCATTGCTGATCTACGTATCTACCACTGGAAGCATCGCCTGCAAGCCTATAGCTGGGCGCAAAACAACCTGCTTAGAGAGTCCACCAGGCAACTGGTAGCGGGCATGAATCCACATCTCGCAAGCGGTTTGCGCTCGTTCCTCGTCGCCACCCGCGCTTTCGTTTACTGGCTCAATCCGCTCAACATACTGCCCGATCCTACCGGTGGCTGGAGCAGCGAATACTGCCTGATGAAACGCATCTTACGCGCCTTCCCGCCAGGAACGCCTCACCTGGGCTGGTTCGTGAATGAATTTGCCGGTGTCCACCTGGCATCAAAAGCAGCCCTCCCCACGCTCCCCTCAGATTTCTTCTACAATCTGGAAGTATGGACAGCCATCCACCCCATTCCCGTACAGGGTACGGGCGACCCTTGTGGTCGCCCTGGTGATCAGTCCGCCAGCTCTCACCCTGGTAATCGATCCGCCAGTTCTCGCCCTGGCGAAGATAATCACGATCTCGCAAATGAGCAGCAGACCACGCCGGGGGTCTACGTTTCGTTTACCATCAGCGATGGTGATAACCTGCAATACGACCAGCATCGCATGTACCAATTGTGGCAAGACCCTGCGCGCGGCAGCATTCCCCTCGGCTGGACGATTTCGCCTTTCCTATCCAGGGCCGCGCCAACGCTGGCAGACTATTACGAACAGACGGCCACACAGAACGACGAACTGATCGCCGGAGCGAGCGGCGCTGGCTACATCTGGCCCTCGAGCTGGCCCACCGATCAGCTAGCCACATACCTGCAATTGACCGGGACACAGATGCAGCGTATGCGCCTGCTCACCATCGAAGTATTAGATGGACCTTTATCCAGGCTTTTTCCCTTTCGTCCCTGGCAGCAACAATACGCAAAGTTGCTTTCTCCTTTTGGCGTGCGCGGCATATTGAGCAGCGACTCATACACTCGAGGCGGCTGGCGCATCGTGGCAGGCATGCCGGTGATAAAAAATCTTGGCCTTGCCAAAAGTGTAGCTCAGGCGCTCAAGCTGATCAAGAACAATACCCCGGCGCAGATGCAGCGCCCGGTCTTCTTAAATGTCTACCTCTACGCCTGGCGCATGACACCCACGGACATTAAAAAAGTGATGCAGGCGCTGGATAGTCGCTACAAGATGGTCACGCCGGGGCAATTGTGCGCCTTGATCGCGCAAGCACAGGAGCGAGGATGACGGTACTTTACCACCGGCCGCGGCCGGGACGCTACCGCCTCGCGCGCGGCGTCCACATGCGCGGCGCGTATCTTATCTGTGACTATCCCCTGCGCGCGCTGCGTCCGGGCGCTACCGCGCTGCGCCTGCTGGCTCACTGCGCTGAAGAACATACTTGCGCAGAACTGGCCGCGCTGCTCAACCTGCCCGTTAAACGAGTCGAGACCCTTTGCAAGCAGCTCTACTGGAAAGGACTGCTCGATGCCGGCCCCCAACTGCCGCCTGAGACATGGCCGGGCGTCTCCATCATCATCCCTACCTACAATCGCGCGCTTCAACTGGAACGTTGTCTCTCTTCACTTCTACAGGTGGATTACCCGCCGGCTTGCCTGGAAATCATCGTCGTCGATGATGCATCCAGTGACGAAACGGGCGCAACGCTAGAGCGTTTTGTCGAGAAGTGTAAGACAAAGGGCATACCACTGCGCATAGTGCGGCACACCGGGCGACGGGGCGTGGCGATCAGCCGCAATAGCGGAGCAGAGCAGGCGCGTATGGAAGTATTGGCTTTCATCGATAGCGATTGCGTCGCCACCTCCGCCTGGCTAAAAGAGCTAACCCCTGCTTTGCAAGATCAGAGCACCGGCGCGGTCGGCGGCATGATTCGCGCTCGCGAGCGCCGCAGTACGCTCGGAAAATATGAAGACACGCGCTCTTCGCTCTTTAAGGGGGCGCGGCCACAGCAGGTCAGGCTCGAGGGGCCACTGACCTATCTCCCCACCTCCAATCTCCTGATACGCCGCAGCGAGTGGCAGAAATTGGGCGGTTTCGCGCTGCTGACCCACGGTGAAGATGTCGATTTCTGCCACCGCCTGCTCTTGAGCGGCTCCGCCGTTCGCTACGAACCGCGTGGGATAGTCCTGCACGATTATCGCACCGGCATCAAGGGCTTCTCGAAAACCCGTATCTCCTACGCCTCATCCGAAGCCGTATTGCTCCAACACCATCCAACCGAACGCCGCGTGCTGCTGCTCCCGCCGGAGCAGGCCACCTTCGCGGCATTGCTGATTGGCGGATTGTGGAGATTGGCATGGTCATGGATTGACGGTAATCGAAACAAGCAATCGCTGTTCCGTTTTATCCTCGCCGCACTACTTATCCTCTTCAGCGCGCGCAAACGCCTCGCGGCAGTGCGCCGCCAGCGCATCCCAATCAACCCTTTCACCATCCTGCGCGCCACGCTGCGCGGGCACCTGGCCTATGTCTATCACCTGTGTCGCCACCTGACACGCTACTACACCCTGCCCATGCTCATCGCCGGTATCATATTCCCACCGCTGTTATTGCTTTCTTTGATCCTCTGTACCATTGTGATCGGTGTAGATTACACTCGTTTGCGTCCGCGTATGGCATTTGGCAGGTTTGCGCTCTGCTCGCTGCTGGATGATTGCGCCTATGAGATCGGCGTCGCGCTCGGCTGCATCAAGCAGAGAACGTGGAAGCCGCTGCTCCCCGTCATAAAATGTAGGGACCAGCACGCACTCCGGGTCTTTGATCTGCAAGCTCTGATGCACAAACCACTTGGTGGCCGGGCAGCCGCCGTGACAGACGCCATATTGCCCGCAGCCGCTGCACGCGCCGCCGCCCATGTTGCGATAAAAAGCGAATAGCGCGGAATTGCGCCAGATTTCCTTGAAGCTGTGCTCGTGCAGGTTGCCCGCCTCAAATTCTGGAGCCTGGAAGAAAGCGCAGGGATAAACTTCACCTTCCGGGCAGATACAGCAGGTGGCAGTAGCTGCGCCGCACATATCGAGTCCCGCCAGCTTATTGCCGAAGGCGTTGAGGTGAAAGAATGAATCGGCGGTCAGCACGTCGGGATGCGCGCCCAGCCATTCAGCAAACTCGCGGTATTGTTCCCTCGTGGGATGCAGTTCATCCCATACCTGCTGGCCGCGTCCGGAGGGACGCAGGCGTGTAACGCGCAATTTGGCGGCGAAACTGGCCGCGATCTCATACAGGCGATCCAGCTCGGCGAAACTAAAGCGCGTCAAAACGCTGTTCACCGTCAAGCTGAGCTTCTCCGCCACCAGCAGCTCCAGGCCGCGCATTGCTCGTGTGAAAACACCCGCGCCGCGAATGCGATCATTGGTCTGGGGAGTGCCGCCGTCCAGGCTGACCTGAAAATAAACCGGCTCAAGTTGCGCCAGGCGGTGCGCGCGCTCCTGCGTAATCAGCGTACCGTTGGTGCTGATACACATCACTAGCTCGCGCTCGCGGCAGCGTTCGAGCACCTGCCAGATGCCCGCATAGAGAAACGGTTCGCCGCCGCCAAAGTGTATCTGAAAGACCTGCATCTCCGCCAGTTCATCCACCAGCGCCAGCGATTGCTGCGTCGTTAGTTCGCGCGGCCGTCTCTTCCCCGATGCCGAAAGACAATGCACGCAGGCAATATTGCACGCCGCAGTGATCTCCCAAGTCACCGTAATCGGCGCCGATAGCCCCCCTTGCAGGAAACGCTGCGAACCATGAGACGATGTCTGTGGTTTCGCATCGCCCGTCTGCTGCATGGCAGCCAGCGCCGCCGGGTGCAGCGGCCCTATCGTCCCAGGCATCTTTGCATGCGCGCGAATTTGTCGCCCAAGAAAGCGTACAGGTTCCGGCATCGGAACATCTCCTTTCGATATCACATTTTAGAGAAACGGTCTGCGTAGTCATTGTAAGGGCGGGAGTGGAGAGGATGAGGGGTGGAGACCCTTGCGGTCGCCCTCGTCCCCTGGCTCATGCGTAGTCATTGTAGGGTGGAGACCCTTGCGGTCGCCCTTTTCATCTACACTCTCCGCATAATCCACGTTCCCCACATCAAAAGAAGTGTTAGAAAGAGAGATCAGCACATAGCCACGCCTGGCCAGGTCATCCAGCGCAGCATACAATTTCTGTTTGCTGGCGGCAGAATACCTGGCGTGCTCGACAGCCGCGTTCAAGTCACCCGCGTATTCCTGTTGCGCAGCAAGCAGCAAATCAATCAACTGCCGCGAATTGATGAAGGAGAGCGCGCCCCGGTCCGCGCAGCCGTACTTATAAAGAATGCCACCAAAAGCTTCGCGGCGAATCTTGATCTCGTCAATCAGTCGATAACCTGGGGAAGCTTGAGACATTAGCTTACTCCTGAACTCTATTTAAGAGGGCTATCCTGAGAGGCTGGTGTCTTGCCTCGTATAGGGTAGGGGCGACCGCAAGGGTCGCCCTGGCTCAACACACGCTCTATGCAAAAATACGAACTACATCCAAGCATACTCAGGAAATGCTGAAGAGTCAAGGCAATATGGTATACTTGGTATACTTGAAGGCAGCATCTACTTTGCTCAACCATAGAAGCGAGGTATACCGGATGACCGATAACAATGCGCTTACTAATCAGTATGCTTCATCCGATCTAAGCACGCCAAACGAACTCGAACCCGAATCCGTTCCGGAAAGCGAACTCGACCTGGAAGAAGAGCTTGAAGAGCTAGTTATCGAAGATTTCACCATCGATGGCATCTGTGGCGTCTACTAAGCAGCGTTTCCAGGATAAGGTAGTATTCATCACCGGCGCGGCGCATGGCATGGGACGCGCTCACGCCCTGGCTTTTGCTCGCGAGGGCGCGCGCCTGCTTCTCTGTGATGCCTGCCGCCAGTATGAAACCATCCCCTATCCACTGGCACGTCCCGCCGAACTGGCAGCGCTGGCAGGTGAAATCGCAAGCATGGGCAACCTCATCATCGCTGCGCAAACCGATGTGACCGACCTCGCAGGTATGCAGTCACTGGCACTGCGCGCAATGCAGGAACTCGGCCCCATTGACATCGTCGTCGCCAATGCTGGCCTCTATTCCTTCGCCCTGTGCTGGGAGATGAGCGAGCAGCAGTGGGATGAAACCGTCAACGTTGACCTGAAAGGCGTGTGGATCACCTGCAAAGTAAGCATCCCGCATATGCTGCCCAGGCGAGCTGGCAAGATCATTTGTATCTCCTCGACGGCGGGTATCAAAGGCATGCATAACCTGTCGCACTACGTCGCCGCCAAACATGGCGTGCTGGGACTCGTCAAGACGCTGGCTATCGAACTGGCCCCCTACGATATCAATGTCAACGCCATCTGCCCGACCAGCGTCGATACCAATATGTGCCGCAACCAGTCCATCTACGACGCCTTCGCCGGTGGCCCTGGCCCGCTGGCAACCTACGAGCACATGCTCGAACTGACCAATCAAATCAACCTTTTCCCCAATCGCGACCTGCTGCCGCCGGAAGCGATAAGCGAGGTGGTCTTGTGGCTGGCCTCGGAAGAAGCGCGCCATCTCACCGGCTCGGCCATCCCGGTTGACGCCGGTTATCTAACCCGCTAGCATTGTATAGATAATTGGTAATTCGCGTAGGCTTCATCCTGATGAACTTTGACGACCGGATACGGAAATGGAGAGGAAACAATCTATCCGTAGGGGCGAGCCCTTGTGGTCGCCCGCCCGTGCGCGCTCGCCGTGTAATCGTATCATTCCCCATTATGGCGGGCGACCACAAGGGCTCGCCCCTACAAAACAATCCCCGTTTTCGGTCGGCAAAGTTTAAAGGATGCAAAATCGTATATAATCAAACCAGAAACACTCGTTCCGGCGCATCGGCATGACCTGTTGTATTTCCGTTTCCAGTATCAATGATTCAACCCACAAAGAGAGGTTTGACCATGAAGACAAGAGCCGCAGTGTTATACTCTCCCGGTGAACCCATTCGCGTTGAAGAAGTCGAATTGATCCCGCCTCATGAACACGAAGTGCAGGTGCGCATGGTCGCGGCTGGCATCTGCCATTCAGATTATCACCTGGTGTCGGGCGAATTGCCCGGCTATTTACCAATGGCGCTTGGGCATGAAGGAGCCGGTATCGTTGAAGAAGTTGGCCCCGGCGTGACCAATTGCAAAGTCGGCGATCATGTGCTGCTCAGCTTTTTCCCCGCCTGTGGCGCCTGCCCATCGTGTGTTTCAGGCCACTCCAACCTTTGTGACAGGGGCGCAGCTACGCTCAACGGCCCGCTGCTCGACGGCGTCTTCCACATGCGCAATGGAGATACGAACATCGGGCAATTTTGCCTGGTCGGTTCTTTCAGCGAGCGCATTGTTGCTTCTGACATGTCGATTGTGCCTATCATGCAGCATTACCCGCTCAACCGCGCTGTGCTGGTAAGCTGTGGGGTGCCAACCGGAGTAGGCGCGGTCATCCACCGCGCCAGAGTGGTAGCGGGCAGCACAGTAATGGTGATTGGCTGCGGCGGTGTAGGTTCGAACATCGTCCAGGGAGCAGCCATGGCGGGCGCGCGCATGATCATCGCCGTCGATATTGTCGATTTCAAGTTGGAAATAGCCAGAGAACTGGGCGCAACCCACACTATCAACTCAACAAAGCAAGACCCCGTCGAGGTCGCTAAAGAACTGACCTGGGGTCTGGGTGTTGATTATGCTTTCGAGGCCATTGCCACACCTGCAACCATCGGCCAGGCATACCGCGCGCTGGCAAAAAATGGTACAGTTGTCGTAGTTGGATTGTCGGCTTTCACAGAGATGTCGATTCCCATCTCACCGCTTGATCTTGTGCTCTATCAGAAGACCATCATGGGAACGCTCTACGGCGATTCACAGCCGCGCAACGACATTCCCAACCTGCTCAAAATGTACGAGGCGGGCAAGCTGAAGCTGGATGAACTGGTCACGCGCACCTACACATTGGACCAGGTGAATGAAGCCTACGCCGATTTGCTCGCAGGTCGTCTTATTCGCGGAGTGATCGAATTTTAATCTAAAAGGAGTTCGCCATGCATATTGCCGAAGGACTCAAACATGCCAGAAAGGTCGCTGGCAGCCGTGAAGCAGTTGTCTGCGGCGATACACGCTATACCTGGGAAGTATTTGAGCAGCGCACCGACGCACTCGCGCGCGGCCTGGCCTCCCTTGGTGTGCAGCGCGGTGACCGCGTAGCCGCGCTCATGCTCAACTGTCATCGCTACCTAGAGCTGTACTATGCCACCGCGCGCATGGGAGCGGTCATTGTGCCGCTCAACATTCGCCTGGCTCGCCCGGAAATCGTCTTCATCCTCAACGACAGCGAAGCGAAAGCGCTCATCGTAGACAAAACATTCGCATCCCATATCGTTGGGCGTGATGTCACACCTTTCCTGGAATACGTGATTTATAGCGGCGATGAAACGCCCGCCGAC
>DATGGW010000533.1:0-3168 GCA_035308345.1 Ktedonobacteraceae bacterium
TGATGGTCGCTGCCGTGAATATGACAATAGGCGCGCACATGCTCTCCCATATCCACAGGATTGCATAATTCGCGCTCCAACACGATTTCGACCCGTTTGCCCCGATAGGTAGAGATAGTAATCATACTCGTTTCCGCCGGTTATGCGGCTTCTGCATGTTTCAGAAAGCCATATTTTAGAATATCCGTTCTAATATTATAAAACAAAATGTGCTATACTGCAATTTTTTTATTCCCACGTATATCTTTCTTCGCTCCACCAAAATTGGGGTAAGCTCAGATAGTCCCTGTAACCTTCCTCGTATAAATATACTAGATACTTTTCAAATATCTTCTGAAAATTATCAATCTACTTACTCAGGAGGAACACCATGAAACGACTATCTATTTTGTTGCTCGCGCCGGGCTTGCTGGTTGGAATACTGGCGGCTGTTCTGGCGATCATGCCCTCGCTGGCGCTGGCGTCAGGCGGCTCGTTTATCGGGCAATTCCATAGCATCAGTACTGTAGCATCGACAGTCCCGGCCAATGGCGATGTCAATCCCTACGGTGTCGCAGTGGTTCCAACCACCAGCGGTGATCTGACCCAGGGCAATATTCTGGTGAGCAATTTTAACGCGAAGTCAAATCTTCAAGGAACAGGCACTACTATTGTGCAGGTAACACCCGGCGGCAAGGTCAGCCTCTTCGCGCATCTCAAGGCGGGCGAACTGAATGGCGCTTGCCCCGGTGGGGTCGGTCTGACGACGGCGCTGGTCGCGCTGAGCAGGGGTTGGGTGATTGTGGGCAGTCTGCCCACTGCGGATGGCACGTCGGCAACGGCGAAGGCCGGCTGCTTGATCGTGATGGATAGCTGGGGTAATCCGGTTGAAACCTTCTCCGGCTCGCCCATCAACGGTCCCTGGGATATGACCGCCTTTGACCAGGGCGAAGATACCTCGCTCTTTGTGACTAACGTCCTTAATGGCACAGTTGCAGCGGGCGGGAAGGTGGTCAACAGAGCCACGGTGGTACGGCTCAACCTGGAGGTTCCCTGGGCCGGACATGGCGCCCCAAGCCTGGAATCAACGACGGTGATCGGTTCCGGCTTCTCCGCGCGCACCGACCCTGCCGCGCTGGTGATTGGCCCGACCGGTGTAGGACTGAGCGGCAGCACGCTCTATGTCGCCGATAGCCTCAACAATCGCATTGCCGCTATTCCTGACGCGATTACACGCACAACTTCCGCGTCATCCGGCAAGGATGTCACGTCCAACGGCGCGCTCAACGATCCGCTCGGACTGACCATCGCGCCCAACGGCGATATCCTGACCGTGAACGGCAACGATGGCAAAATAGTCGAAACAACGCCTGGCGGCACGCAGATCGCGAAGAAAGTGCTGGACAATACGGTGGTACCTGGGTCAGAGAATGGCGCTGGCTGCCTCTTCGGCCTCGCGGTTGTGCCAGGTGGAGATGGCGTCTACTTTGTGGACGACTGCACCAATACGTTGAATATTCTCAACTAGGTTGCGTTTAATGTGTAGGTGATGCATCCATGTCACCTGCATTTCTGAATGATCACATTATAGGGAAGGAATGTCCTTGCGGGCGCTCTTTCCCTATGTTACTATTAGCATGTCACAATAAACGACACTCTTTGGTAGGAACAGCGAAAAGGATAGGAAGCACATGACAATGACATCTCCTGGGAGAGTGCCAATGGTGATCCCCGCAGATCATATCCCTGGCCCTGGGCAGGGCCGCTGGACCTATGAGGATTATGCTGCCATTCCCAGTGATGGGCAGCGCTACGAAATCGTGGATGGAGTGTTGTTTATGGCGCCGTCTCCGAATCGGTGGCATCAGAATGCCGCATTTGAAATTGCATCCTACCTGCGTACTTACATCAAGCTGGCCGGACTGGGACAGGTATTTATTCCTCCTTTTGATGTTCAACTGGATTATCGTACAGTGGTACAGCCTGATGTTGTTGTCATCCTGAACATTCACGCCGAGAGGATTACAGACTCTGGCATCATTGGCGCTCCCGACCTGGTAGTCGAAGTTTCTTCTCCTGGAACAGTGGGATATGATCGCGAAAAGAAACAAAGAGCCTATGCCCGTGCTGGCGTGCCGGAGTACTGGATTGCTGACCCCGCATCGCGCACAGTGGAAGTGCTTGAACTGGTGAATGGCGCCTATCGTTCGCGTGGCGTATTCGAGGGCAAGGCCACGTTGCCTTCTCGCATCGTGCCGGATTTCCCGGTGCATGTCGAGCAGTTCTTCATGTAGGGACGCGATTTATCGCGTCCATCTCTATGTCAGGTACGTATCGCGTTCACTTACTTATCTTCTCTCAATCCCCAATCCTCTCTTCACACCGCTCACATCATACACGCCGCCGCGCTGTTCGTATCCGCCGGTGAAAGGGTCATCGGCCAGCAGCATGGGGGTATCCAGGTCGATGTAGCGAAAGCCGCCCAGGCCGGCCACGAGATGAGCGGCAGCGCTCGTCGCCAGGCGCGATTCCATCATGGCGCCAACCATCAGCGCTATATGATTGGCGCGGCACACGGCGGCGATATCCAGCGCCTCGATGAAGCCGCATTTCATAAGTTTGATGTTGACGACATTGCAGGCTTCCATCTGTATCAAATGCGCGACATTGGCGGCGCTGTAGGCGCTTTCATCGGCGGCAATCGGCACGGAGGTGTGCTGTGTCACGTAGCGCAGCCCTGCATGGTCTTCTTTATGCACCGGCTGCTCCATCAGCAGAGGGCGAATATCACGATCATCCAGCGCTTCCAGGCACAGCAGCGCCTCATTTGCAGTGTAGCCCTGATTGGCGTCGAGCGTCAGGCCGAGACCGGGCGCGCCCTCGCGAATAGCCTCGACACGCGCCACGTCCTCGCGGATGTCGCCGCCAACCTTTACCTTGAGGCAGGTAATGCCGCGCGCTGCCGCCGCTTTCGCCAGCTCGTAGCCGTGTTCGGGCGTGACCATGGGGATGCTGTAATCCGTTTCGATTGCGCTGCTCGCGCCGCCAAAGAAGATATAGAGAGGCATACCATACGAGCGGGTGAGCGCGTCGAGCATCGCCATCTCCATACCCGCGATGGCTGTACTCTGGCTGAAATAGACGCTGCGCATAAGCCTGGAGAGGACGCGCCAGTTTGCCGCGTCCTTG